>DATDCY010000158.1 GCA_036524115.1 bacterium
CGCAGCGTGTAGCAGTCGATCGCCGGCGCCTCGTACGGGTGGGCGCGGCGCGCTGCCGCGAGCACGGCGGGCAGCAGCCCCTCGTCGGCGATCACCTCGATGCGCCGCTCGGCGACGCGCTCGAGCCGGCCGACGCGGCCGATGGCGGGGCGGGCGCCCGCCAGCGGACGGAACGTCCCCTCGCCGGACGCGGCGAAGGCGCAGGAGTCGTACGGGCCGATGGAGCCGGCGCCCGCGGCGGCCAGCGCCGCACGCACGCGCTCGGCCGCGGCGGCCGGCGCGAAGACGACGACTTTGACCAGGGCGGGACCGGGCACGGGGTGCAGGAACCCGACCTCGCGCAACGCGAGCCGCCGGGCGGCCTCGATGGCCAGGCCGCCCGGGGCGGCGTCGAGGTTGGTGTGCGCCGAGAAGACCGCGATCCCCGCGCCGAGCGCGGCCGCCGCGGCCGCGCCGGTCGCGCCCGCCGTGTCCACGCGGCGCAGCGGCTCGAGAAACAGCGGGTGGTGGGTGACGAGAAGGTCGGCCTTCGCGGCCAAGGTCCGCGCCACCGCGCGCGGCGTGGGATCGAGGGCGACGAGCACGCCGCGGACGGCAGCGGCGGCGCTGCCGAGCTGGAGCCCGGGGTTGTCGTCGGGGAGGGCGAGGGCGGGCGGGGCGGCCCGCTCGATGATCCGCGCCACGTCCCCGACGCGGATCACCGCCGGCTCCCCTCCCGGGGCGCCCGCGGCGCCGGGCGCGGGATGAACGCCCCGCGCGGCGCCGGTCCGGCTGCGACAATGGCGTTCAGCTTCACCTCCGCTGGCTTGGTGGGCCCACCAGGGTTCGAACCTGGGACCGACCGGTTATGAGCCGGTAGCTCTACCAGCTGAGCTATAGGCCCGCTCGTCCCGGCATCATAACACACCGCCGCAGATGGGGCCTTTGCGGACGCCTCACTCGATGAAGCTCTTGAGGCGCTTGGAGCGGCTCGGGTGCCGCAGCTTGCGCAGCGCCTTGGCCTCGATCTGCCGGATGCGCTCGCGCGTGACCTCGAAGTGCTGGCCGACCTCTTCCAGCGTGTGGTCCGAGCTGGTGCCGATGCCGAAGCGCATGCGCAGCACCTTCTCCTCGCGCGGCGTGAGCGTGAGCATGACCGCGTCGGTCATCTCCTTGAGGTTCAGCGCCGTCACGGCATCGGCCGGCGAAGGCGTGCTCTTGTCCTCGATGAAGTCCCCGAGGTGCGAGTCCTCCTCCTCGCCGATCGGCGTCTCGAGCGAGATCGGCTCCTTGGCGATCTTGAGCACCTTCCGGACCTTCTCGACCGGCATCTCCATCTTGACCGCGATCTCCTCGGGCGTGGGCTCGCGGCCGATCTCCTGCACGAGCTGGCGCGAGGTGCGGATGAGCTTGTTGATCGTCTCGATCATGTGCACCGGGATGCGGATCGTGCGCGCCTGGTCGGCGATCGCGCGCGTCACCGCCTGGCGGATCCACTAGGTGGCGTACGTCGAGAACTTGTAGCCGCGGCGGTACTCGAACTTGTCGACGGCCTTCATCAGGCCGATGTTCCCCTCCTGGATCAGGTCGAGGAAGTGCAGCCCGCGGTTGGTGTACTTCTTGGCGATCGAGACGACGAGGCGCAGGTTCGCCTCGACCAGCTCGCTCTTGGCGCGCGCCGCGCGCGTCTCGCCCTCGACCATGACCTTGCCGCGCTCGAGGATCTCCGCGCGCGAGAGGCCCAGCTCCTGCTCGACGGCCCGCACCTGCTTGTGCAGCTCGCGGACCTTCCTGTCCATCTCGAGCACCGTCTCCTTCGTCAGCAGCCGGCTGCCGACCTGGATCTTCGGCTTGCGCCCCGCCTTGGCGGAGGCCACGGCCTTGCGGAAGGCGGCGAGGTCGGCCTTGTACCTGCCGTAGACCTGGTGGGCCTCCGCCTCCGCCGCGCGGATGCGCTGCGCCGCCGCCCGCAGCTGCAGGGCGAAGCGCTCGACCTGGCTCGGGTTGATCTTGAGCCCCCACATCGCCTGCAGCAGCTGCTGGCGCGCAGATTCCTGGTCGCGCACGGCGCGCTGGCGCTCCTTCGCCGAGACGGTCTTGGCGCGCAGCTTGCCGGCGAGGGCGTCGAGGCGGCGGGCCAGCCGCTCGATCTCCTTGAGCTTCGCGACGACCTTCTCCTTGTTCGTCTCCTCGAGCTGCTCGAGCTGGTCGGGCTCCTCGGTGTCGAGCGCCATCAGCTCGCGCACCCGGATCTGGTCGGCCTCGAGCCGGCCGCGCCAGCCCGTGACCTCGCCGAGCACGAGCGGCATCTGCGAGATGATGTCGAGGACCGTCTTGCGCCCCTCCTCGATGCGCTTGGCGATCTCGACCTCGCCCTCGCGCGTCAGCAGCGGGACCGTGCCCATCTCGCGCAGGTACATGCGCACCGGGTCGTCGGTCTTGCCGATCGCCCCCGGCGTCAGGTCCAGCTCAGGGCCCTCCTCCTCGGCGGCCGCCTCCTCCTTCTCGCTGCGCAGGCGCGTCCGGCGGAACTGTGCCGCCTCCGAGGAGTCGATCAGCTCGATGTCCTCCTCGCCGAACATCATCACGATGTTGTCGATCTGGTCCCCGTTGACAACCTCGGCCGGCAGCAGGTCGTTGACCTCGTCGTAGGTCAGGAAGCCCTTTTCCTTCCCGAGGTCGATGAGCTGCTTGACCTGGTCGTATCCTTCCTTCTTCGGCATTTCCGCGTATCCTCCCTGGGCCGCCGACGGCCCCCGTTTGCGTGTCGATCAGGCCTTGCCCGGCGCCCGCACGCACAGACTCTGCTTCTGCGCCAGAAGTTCCCGGACGGTCTCGTGCTCCCCCGCCTCCTGGGCGCGGCGGAGCAGCTCCTGCAGCGCAAGGCTCTCGCGGCGACGGCGCCGCTCATGCAGCCGCTCGATGCAGTCCAGCGCTGCGCGGCGGGCCTCCGCGGCGTCGGCGGGCAGGCCGGGGTCGGCGAGCCACCCGGTGACGAGGCGGCCCAGCCGCTCGTCCGCGAACTCCAGTTTCCCGGCGAACCCCTCGCCCGCGCCGCGGTCGAGCAGCGCGAAGGCGGTGGCCGCGACGGTGCGGCACTGTTCGCTCTCGAGCTCCCCGAGATCGAGCGCGCCCCGCAGCTCGGCGGCGACCGCCGGATGCGCGAGCAGCGCCTTGACCAGCT
>DATDCY010000159.1 GCA_036524115.1 bacterium
GAACACGGCCATGCCGAGGATCAGCTGCGCCGGCCGGTCGGCCGCGGGCCCCGTGAGCGGCGGCGCCACCTGGATCAGCGCGCCGATCGCGATGATCGACGAGATCGCGTTGGTCACGCTCATGAGCGGCGTGTGCAGCGACGGCGTGACGTTCCACACCACCATGTAGCCGACGAAGCACGCCAGCACGAACACGGTGAAGTGCGACAGGAACGTGGCCGGCGCGTACAGGCCGACCAGCAGGAACATGAGCGCGCCGATGCCGAACATGACCGCGGTGCGCGTGGCGGAAGCCGGAGCGCTCGCCTCGCCATGTTTGGGCGCCTTGGCCGGCATTGCGGCCGGCTTGGCTGCGGGCGGCGCGGCCTCGCCCGCCTCGCCCTGGGCATGGGCGCGGCCGGCCTCGCGCTGCTGGGGCTCGGGCTCGTCGCCCCGCCGGCGTTCCTCGCCCACCTGACCGTGTTCGTGCTGGCGTGCTTTGTCGGCTACATGGTCGTCTGGAACGTCACGCCGGCGCTGCACACGCCGCTGATGAGCGTGACCAACGCCATCAGCGGCATCATCGTCGTGGGCGCGATCCTCCAGGTGACCTCGCCCAGCGCGCTCATCGCGGGGCTCGCGCTCGTCGCGGGGCTCATCGCCACCATCAACGTCGCGGGCGGGTTCCTCGTGACCCAGCGCATGCTCGCGATGTTCCGGAAGGAACGCTAGCGATGACGCCCGCAATGGCCCAGGGGGTGGTGACGGCCGGCTACATCGCGGCCGCGGTCCTGTTCATCCTCAGCCTCGGGGGGCTCTCGAGCCCCGAGACCTCGCGGCGCGGCAACGCCTACGGCATGGTCGGCATGACGATCGCCGTCGGCGTGACGATCCTCAACCTCGCGTACCGGGAGCTGCTCGTCGGCGGGGGCAGCGCCGCGCCGTTCGGCCTGCTCGCGGGGGCGGTGGCCATCGCCTCGGTCGTCGGCGCGGTGCTGGCGGCGCGCGTGCGGATGACGCAGATGCCGGAGCTGGTGGCGATCCTCCACAGCTTCGTCGGGCTCGCGGCGGTGCTCGTGGGCTACGCGAACTACCTCGACCCCGGCGCGCACCTGACCGGCGCCGAGCGGACGATCCACCTGGTCGAGACGTACCTCGGCGTCCTCATCGGCGCCGTGACCTTCTCGGGGTCGGTCATCGCCTTCGGCAAGCTCAGCGGCCGGATCGGCGGCAGGCCGCTGCTGCTGCCGGCGCGCCACTGGCTGAACCTCGGGCTGCTGGTCGCCGCGGCCGTCCTCGGCTGGCGCTTCACGGCGGCGCCGGACGTGGCGGCCGGCCTGACGCCGCTGGCGGCGATGACGGTGCTGGCCCTGCTCTTCGGGCTGCACATGGTCTTCGCCATCGGCGGGGCCGACATGCCGGTGGTCGTCTCGATGCTCAACAGCTACTCCGGCTGGGCCGCGGCGGCCACCGGCTTCATGCTCTCGAACGACCTGCTCATCGTGACCGGCGCGCTCGTCGGCTCCTCGGGCGCGATCCTCAGCGCCATCATGTGCCGCGCGATGAACCGCAAGTTCCTCGCCGTCATCGCCGGCGGCTTCGGGACCGAGGGCGGCGCCGCGGCGGCCGCCAAGGCCGTGACCGGCGGCGAGGTCTCGCCGATCACGGCGGCGGAGACGGCCGCGCTGCTGCGCGAGAGCAGGCGGGTGGTCATCGTCCCGGGCTACGGCATGGCCGTCGCCCAGGCCCAGCACGTGGTCAACGAGATCACGCGCCTGCTGCGCGACAGCAGCATCGACGTGCGGTTCGCGATCCACCCGGTCGCGGGGCGCATGCCCGGGCACATGAACGTGCTGCTCGCGGAGGCGAAGGTCCCCTACGACATCGTCTTCGAGATGGACGAGATCAACGGGGAGTTCCCCGAGACCGACGTGGCGATGGTGATCGGCGCAAACGACATCGTCAACCCGTCGGCGCAGGAAGACCCGTCCAGCCCGATCGCGGGGATGCCGGTGCTCGAGGTCTGGAAGGCGAGGACGTCGATCGTCATGAAGCGCTCCATGGCCTCGGGCTACGCGGGCGTCGACAATCCGCTCTTCTACAAGGCGAACAACCGGATGCTGTTCGGCGACGCCAAGAAGATGCTCGAGGAAGTTCTCGCGGGGCTCAAGACCGGGTAGCCCGCTCCCGCTCCCCGCGCTCCGCGTCAGCGACCGAGCGCAACGTCGGCATAGGTCAGGGTGCCCGCCAGCGCCTTGTCCTTGAGCCTGCCGAGCGGCGTCCTGGCCGCGATCAGCGCGCTGTAGACGCCCGCGTTCCGCACCTCGCCGAGGAAGATCGCGCCGGAGAGCACGTCGCCGTCGAGGACCAGCTTGCGGTAGACCGGGCCGCGGCGCACGCGGTGCGCCCGCTCCCCTTCCGCGAGGACCTCGCCCACGGACACCATCGGCACCCCCTCGATCTCCGCGGCGTTGAAGACCTCCGGTCCGCCGGCCCACGCCGCCGTCCCGCCGGCCATGTTCGTCCCGGCGACGCGACCCATCTGGACGGCGTTCGTCCAGAGGGCGCTGACGACGCTGCGCCCGCTGACCGGATCGCGGATCTGCGCGACGTCGCCCGCGGCGTAGACCCCGGGAAGCGAGGTCTGTCCGCGCTCGTCGACGACGACGGCCTTCTCCACCGCCACGCCGCTGCCCGCAAGCCAGGCGACGCTCGGCCTCACGCCAACGGCGATGCACACGAAATCGCTCGCGAGCGCCCGCCCCGACGCCAGCCGGACGCCCCGCCCCCGGGGCAGGATCTCGGCGATGGTGTCCCGCAGGGCAAGCGCGATGCCCCGCGCCTCCAGGGCCGCCGCGACCAACGCCGCGCCCGCGGCGTCGAGACGCGGCAGCAGGATCTGCCCCTCCCGTTCGACGACCGTCACCGCCACGCCGCGCTGCGCCAGCGCCTCCGCCGTCTTGATCCCGACGAACCCGCCGCCGAGCACCACCGCCGCCGCCCCCGGCCGCGCGGCCTCGCGCAGCGCCAGGGCGTCAGCGAGCGTCCGCAGATAGTGGACGTTGGGCTCGCCCACCCCGGCGATCTCGGGCACGCACGGCGAACTCCCCGTCGCGATCAGCAGCCGCTCGTAGGGGATCCGCTCGCCGCCCTCGACGCCGAGCACCCGCGCCGCCGCGTCCAGAGACGTCGCCCGCCCCGTGACGACCCGCACGCCGGCGAGCGCGTCGGCTTCCGGGCGCAGATCTTCGGGCCGCCGTTCGCCCCGCACGACCAGCGGCGTCATCGGCCGGAAGTAGCAGCAGGGGTCCTCGGCGCTGACCAGCGTGATCCTGGCCGCCGCGTCCACGCGCCGGATCGCGCGGATGGCCGCCAGGGCGGCGATGCCCCCGCCGGCGATCGCGTGGCTCATGACGCGCTCCGCGCGCCGCTCTCGCGCAGCACGACGGTGCGGCGCACCTCCGCCGGCAGCTCGTCGACCTCCCGCAGCTGCAGCGCCCGCGTCGGACAGGCGGCGACGCAGGCCGGGACGTCGAGCTTGTGGCAGCGGTCGCACTTGACGGCGATGCGGGCAACCGCGTCGCGGGTGACCACGCCGAACGGACAGACCATGATGCAGCTCCAGCAGCCGATGCAGCGCTCCTTGTGGCGGCGCACGTAGCCCTTGGCGTCCACGTAGAGGCAGCCGGCGATGCAGCTCGCCACGCACGGCGCCTCCTCGCAGTGCCGGCAGAGCACCGGCATCCGGCGTCCTTCCGCCTCCTCGACGAAGAGCCGCCTGGCCGGCGCCGGCCGCTCGGCGATCGCCCCGAAGAGGGTCTTGCTTTTCGAGTGCTGGACGGCGCAGGCGATCTCGCAGCTCTTGCAGCCGGTGCACCGCTCCTGGATGAGGTAGATCCGGTTCATCGCGCGCCCTCCCGCCCCTAGGCCGAGAGGCCGAGGCCCACGCGGCGCTCGCTGATCGCCGCCAGCAGCGCGGCGGCCGCCTTGTGCGGGTCCGGCTCGACGATGAACCAGCCGCCGAGCAGGTCCTTGACGGCGCCCGTGAGGACGCCGGTGACCGTGGCGCTCCCGACCACCGGCGGCACGAGGCCGAGGTGGGTCGGCAGCCCGGCGGCCACGGCCCACGTGCCGATGGAGACGGCCTTCTCGGAGACGGGCTCGGGCGCCGAGGCGACCACCGGCAGCTTGTCGAGGTCCACGCCGAGCTTGTTGGCCACGGCGACCGCGACGTCGGCGGCGCGGGAGTTGTCGACGCACGATCCCATGTGCAGCACCAGCGGCAGCGGGCCGCCCAGGCCGGCGGCCGTGCCCACCGCCGTGAGCACCGCCTTGAGCCCCGGCCCCGCGTAGCGCTCGGTGGCCGCCGGCGACATGAAGCCCTCGCGCGCGAACGCGCCGGAGGCGCAGCCGGTGGCCAGGATCAGCACGTTCTTCGCCGCCAGCTCCTTGACCATCTCGAGGTAGTTCTCGTCCTGGGTGATCTTCGCGGTGTTGCAGCCGGCGAAGAGGCAGACCCCGTAGATGGTGCCGGCGACGATGTTGTCGATCAGCGGCTTGAGCGGGTCCCGGGCGTCGACCTTGGCCAGCGCGCCGAGGATCGCCTCCGCCGAGAAGCCGGCGATCGCAGGGTGCTCGACGGCGGGGATCGCGATCTTCCTCGGGTCGCGTCTGCCAAAGGCGGCGATCGCCTCCTCGATGACGCGGCGCGCCGAGGCGCGGGCACTCTTCTCCTCGAACGGGACGTGCAGGGCCCCGGGCATCTTGGCGATCGGCATGGTCGTCATCACCCGCGTGTGGTAGCACTCCGCGGCGGCGGCCAGCGCCGGCATCACGCACTGGTAGTCGACGACCATGCCGTCGAGCGCGCCGGTCACGATCGCGGTCTCCTGCGAGACCGAGCTGGTGGCCATCGGGATGCCGTGGCGCACCATGATCTCGTTACCCGTGCAGCAGATGCCGACGATGTTGATCCCTGCCGAGGCCCCGGCGGCCCGGGCCTTGGCGACGAGGTCCGCGTCCCCGGCCGCCAGCACCACCATGTCGCTCAGAAGCGGGCTGTGGCCGTGCAGCGCGACGTTCACCGCGTCGCGGTTGAGCACGCCGAGGCTGGCGCGGGTGGCCACGGGCTGCGGCGTGCCGAAGAGGATGTCGGCCAGGTCCGCGGCCTGGTGGCAGGCCGCGAAGTCGGCCAGCGCGCAGCGCACGCCGCCGAGCAGCAGATTCACCGGGTCGGCATCCACGCCGTAGGTGGTCCGATGCATCATCTCGGAGACGGCGCTGTCGATCCCGGTCGGCACGACGCCGAGCTTCGCGAACGCCGCGACGCGGCCGGCCGTGACCGTCGTCGCGGCCCAGGCGAGCGGCGTCTCCTTCTCGGAGAACTCGGCGAGCGCGACGTCGGCGACCTTGCCCGCGAGCTCCGCGACCGGCGCGTCCCCCGCGCCGGCGATCCCCAGCCGCGCCGCCACCTGCCGCAGCTTGGCCTCGTCGCGGACCGCGTAGTCCGGCGCCTCGCCGCGGGCGACCAGCCTCAGCGTGTGCGCAAGGTGCTTGGCGTGGCCGCCGTGCGAGGCCGTCCCCGCGGCGATCGCGCGGCAGAGTCCGCGCGCGACCATCGTGTCGGCGGTCGCCCCGCAGACGCCCTCGCGCGGGCCGTTGCCGAAGGGATCGATGCGGCAGGGGCCCTGCAGGCAGTGGCGGCAGCAGAGGCCGGTCTCGCCGAAGCCGCACTGCGGCAACTGCTTCTGGTAGCGGTCCCAGGTCAACGAGAGCCCTTCCTCAGCCGCCTTGGCGATCATCTGCTGGGTGGCACGGTCCCGAGATTTCTCCATGGGTTCCTCCTCAACCGCTGAAGACCGCGTCGGCCGAAAGCCGGCCGCGCCGGAAATGGGCCGGCGTCAGGTGGGGCGACGGCGCCGGCTCGGGATACTGCCCGCCAATCTCGACACGCATCGGTTGTCTCGCAACCCTCGCGCTTGACAGTGCCGTGCGCGAATTGTCGAAAACCCGAGGGCGTTTGTCAACGACAGGCCCACCGCGACGGACGAATGCAGGCCGGGCCCCGTGTGCGGCCGCGGCCCGCCTCCGGGACGTCGGGGCCTTGCGAGCGACGAGGCTCTCCCCGGCGCCGGCCGGATGCGTTACCTTGTGTCCATGAGCGAGACGGGGGTGATCGAGGCGGCGGGGCTGACCAAGCGCTACGGTGACCTCGCGGCCGTCGACGGGATCGACCTGCGCGTCGAGCGCGGCGAGTGCTTCGGCATCCTCGGCCCCAACGGCGCCGGCAAGACGACGACGATCCGCATGGCCTACGGCTTCACCCCCCTCACCGCCGGCGAGCTGCGCGTCTTCGGTCTCGACGTCCGGCGCGACCTGCCGGCGATCAAGGCGCGGCTCGGCGTCTGCCAGCAGGGCAACACCCTCGACCCGGACCTGACGATCGCGGAGAACCTGCTCGTCTACTCGCGCTACTACGGCATCCCGCGCGAGGCGGCCAGGCGGCGGGCCGACGAACTGCTGAAGTTCATCGCGCTCGAGGCGCGGCGGGAAGCGCACGTGGCCGCGCTCTCGGGCGGGCTGGTGCGGCGGCTGATGCTGGCGCGGGCGCTGATCAACGATCCCGAGCTGCTGATCCTCGACGAGCCGACGACCGGCCTCGACCCGCAGAGTCGCCACGCGCTCTGGGACCGGCTCTCCGAGCTGCGGCGGCGCGGGCTGACGATCCTCCTGACCACCCACTACCTCGAGGAAGCGGCGCGGCTGTGCACGCGCCTCGTCATCATGGACCGCGGGCGCATCCTCGTCGAGGGGGCGCCGCGCGAGCTGGTGCGCGAGCACGCCGGCGCGAGCGTCGTCGAGGTCACGGACCCCTCGCCGGGGCTGCGCGAGTTCGCGGCCGAGCGCGGCCTGCGCGTCGACGACCTCGGCCACCGGCTCATCGTCTACGCCGCCGATGGCGAGGAGCTCTATCGCGAGATCACCAAGCGTTTCTGCGACGGCGAGTGCCTGCTGCGCCCCGCGACCCTCGAGGACGTCTTCCTGAGATTGACGGGGAGGGACCTGCGGGAATGAGCAACGTCCGCCTGTCGAGAGCCCCGGCTGCCTGGGCACTGGCTGGGCGGAGGGGTGGCGCGGAGCGGGGGACCCCCGGCGGCGCGCAGCTCCGAGCGAGCACCGACGGGGGTGCGCAGCGACAGGACCCCGCAGCCCGCACGGAAACAGCATGCTGATCCCGCGCGTCACCTCCCGGTGCTGGCGCGTCTGGCAGCGCGACGCCACCGTCTGGCGCAAGACGTGGCTGATCGGCTTCCTCCCGCCGCTGCTCGAGCCGCTGCTCTACGTCGCCGCCTTCGGCCTTGGCCTCGCCGGCCTCATCGGCGCGCTCACCTGGCAGGGTGCGCGCGTCGGCTACCTGGAGTTCCTCGCGCCCGGCATCGTCGCCGCGGGCGTGATGAACGCGGCGTTCTTCGAGACCACGTACGCCTCCTTCGTGCGCATGCACTACCAGCGGACCTTCGACGGCATCCTCGCCACGCCCCTGTCCATGGAGGAGATCGTGACCGGCGAGGTCCTCTGGGGCGCGACGCGGGCGCTGATCACGACGGCGGCGATGTGCGCCGCGCTCGCCCCCTTCGGCCTGCTGCGCTGGCCCGACGCGCTGCTGCTGCTGCCCGTCGCGGCGCTCGGGGGCCTCGCGTTCGCCGCCTTCGGCATGGTCTTCACCGGCACGCTGCCGAACATCGAGGCCTTCAACCTGCCCGTCTTCCTCGTGGTGACGCCGATGTTCCTCTTCTCCGGGACCTTCTTCCCGCTCGAGCAGCTCCCGCTCTGGGCGCAGCGGCTCGCCTGGTGCCTGCCGCTGACCCACCTCGTGCACCTCGCGCGCTCGGTCGCCCTCGGGAGCCCCTCGCTGCCGCTGGCGGCAAGCGGCGCGTACCTCGGCGTCTTCGCCGCCGTCGGCTACGTCGCCGGTGTCCGCGCGATGGTGCGCCGGCTGATCGTGTGAGCGCCATGAGCGGAAAGATCGCGGCAGCCCTGCTCTGCCTGCTCTGCTCCCTGCCGGCGCATGCGGGCGCCGAGCAACCCGCGACGGTCTCGGCGCTGCCGCCGTCAGAGCTGTCCGCGCGGATCGCCGACGACGCCCGTCAGGTGCACCGGTTGCGCGAGCGCCTGCGCGCCACCGTCGGCTTCGCGCGCTCGCGACCCGACCTCTTCCCGCCGGCCGCGTCCGCCCTGCGGATGCCCGGGCGGCAGGCCCGCGAGGAGATCGTCGGCGCCTGGAAGTCGATGCTCGACGCCACGCTGGCCCTCGACTCGCTTGGCAGGTTCTACGAATCGTTCCACCGACTCGAAGGGAGCGCCCGGGCGCAGGCGTTCGCCGTCGAGCGGGCGGCCTTCCTCGCCCGCTACCGCTTCGCGCTGGAGTTCATCGGCCTGGCCGAGACGAATCCGGCCCTCGCCCCCATCCTCAACGACCCGGTGCCGGACCTGGGCCTCGCGGAGGACAGCTACGCCCGCTACAAGTTCATGTTCCTGAACGTCGCGGCCGCGGCCCGCTGCGGCGTGCTCGCCTCCGTGGCGAAGGCGCTGCCCGCCGACCCGTCCCCTGCCCCGCTCGACGACGGGATCGCGGAGGACGAGGCGCGGATCCTCGCGATCGGCGCGTGGGACGGCCAGCTCCTCACCGCTAAGAACGTCCTCGCCGTGGTCGCCGACGGCGGGTACGCCGCCTGGTTCCCGGTGCAGGCCGGCGTTTCCGAGTGGATGGGCGACACCAAGGTCAAGCGGCGGCACACCGACCTCGTGACGCACGAGCAGATCCGGAGCCTCCAACCGGCGCTGCGGCCCGGGGACATCCTGCTCGAGCGGCGCGAGTGGTACCTCTCGAACGTCGGCCTGCCCGGCTTCTGGCCGCACGCCGCGCTGTACGTGGGGACGCCCGCGGAGCGCCGCTCCTTCTTCGGCGGCCCGCAGGTGCAGGCCTGGGTCCGTGCCCGCGGCGGCGCCGACGGCGACCTCGAGAAGCTGCTCGAGCGGCGGCACCCCGCGGCCTACGCACTCGCCGTCCGTGCCCAGGAGGCGGGCCACGCCCCCCGCGTGCTCGAGGCGATGAGCGAGGGGGTCGTCTTCACGACCATCGAGCACTCCGCGTCCTGCGACTCGCTGGCGGTGCTGCGCCCGCGCCTGCAGCCGGTCGAGATCGCAGAGGCGCTGCTGCGGGCGTTCGGCTACAGCGGGCGGCCGTACGACTTCGACTTCGACTTCCTCACGGACGACGCCCTGGTCTGCACGGAGCTGGTCTATAAGGCCTACGAACCGAGCCCCGGCTACCGCGGCCTGCGCTTTGCGCTGGGCACCGTGCTGGGCCGGCCGGTCGTGCCGGCGAACGGGATCGCCCGGCAGTTCGACCAGGAGTACGGCACCGACGCGCAGCAGACCGACCTGCTGCTCTTCCTCGACGGGCAGGAGCGCGAGGGCCGCGCCGTGGAGGCCCCGCTCGAGGAGTTCCGGCGCAGCGTGCTGCGGCCGAAGTGGCACGTCGTGACGCAGGCGGCCGGGCCGCCGCGTTGACGTCACCGCCCTAGCACCGACCGGTGTCCTCGAGGACGATCGAGACGATCCCGGCCGCCGCCCCGGGCCGGCCGACTTCCCGCGCCCTGGCGCTCATCCGCGAGAGGCGCGCCGCGTCCCGAAGGAGCGTCTCGATCTTGTAGCCGAGCGCCGGGAGGTTGTTGCAGCGGATGGCGACGCCCTCCTCCAGGAAATGATCGGCGTTGCGTTCCTCCTGCCCGGGAATCGGGTTGACGATCACCAGCGCCAGGCCGCGCGCCAGCGCCTCGGCGCTGCTCAGGCCGCCCGCCTTGCCGACGAACAGGTCCGCGGCCGCCATCCACTCGGCCATCGCGCGCGTGAACCCGACCACTGTCAGCGGCGCGCCCGGCGGCGGCGCCTCGCGCAGGCGCGCCTCCAGCCGCGCGTTCTTCCCGCAGATGACGACCACCTGCGCCGCCAGGCCCACCGCGCAGACCTCGCGCACGATCGACTCGATCGGGCCGACGCCGAAGCCGCCGGCGACGACGAGGATCGTCGCCGCATCCGGGTCCAGGCCGAGCGCGACGCGCGCCTCCCGCCTCCGGCGGGGCCTGCCGAACTCCGGGTGGACGGGGATGCCCGTCACGTGCACCGACTCGCGCGGCACGCCCAGCCGCTCGAGGTAGACCCGCGTCTCCTCCCGCGCGACGAAGTACCAGTCGACCCCGCGGTAGAGCCACAGCGCGTGGGCGTCCAGGTCGGTGACCACGACACCCACGGGCATGTCCAGGTCACCCTTGCGCCGCAGGTGCAGCAGGATCTCCGCCGGCAGGAAATGCGTGCAGACCGCCAGCGCGGGCCGCTCCCTGCGGAGCATGGCCTTGAGCGGCCCCGTGTTCAGCCGGTCGAGCGCGAGGCGTCGCTTCTGGTACTTCCACGGCTTGTCGAGGGAGTTGTACGCGAAGCCGAGCAGGTCCGGCTGCTTGTTCACCAGCTCGAGGTAGAGGTCGGCGTAGAGCCGTTTGAAGAGCGGGTTGGTCAGGCGCAGGACCTCCTCGTGCCGGGCCGGGGCGCCGGCCTCCCCGAAGGCGGCGACGAGGGCCTCGGCGGCGCTGACGTGGCCGGCGCCGGCCGCGGCGGAAAGGACCAGGATCGGACCGGAACCCGACGATTCGCGCGCCATGCCGCCTCCCGTCGCGCTCACGGCCCCACGGCGGCGCGGATCTTCCCCACGTCGACCTGCCCGAGGTACGCGAGGATGTTCCGCCACACCGGATGGAAGCCGTAGCCCCCGTTGACCAGTTCGTCGATGGCCTTCTCCCGCGGCCAGCCCTGGACCACCATCCGGTACATCGCGATCATCGTCCCCGTGCGGTCCGCCCCGTGCTGGCAATGCACGAGGTAGGGGCCGCGCGCGGGATCCCTGAGCAGGCGCAGCACGCGCACGACGTCCTCGTCCTCGAGGTGCCAGGTCTTGACGCTGAGTTCCTCGTTCAGCAGCGCCGTACCCTCGACCTCCTTGGCATCCGAGTGGAATGCGCGCAGGTTGATGACCGTGCGGACGCCCAGCGCCTCGACGCTCTTCATCCCCGCGGCCGTCGGCTGCGCGCTGCGGTAGAGGGTGTCGGTGACCTTGAACAGGTTGGGGACGCCCTCGCGGGCGATCGGCTGCGCCCACTCGGCCGGCCGCGGCGCCGCCGCGCCCATGAGCGCGGCCGCCGCGAGCACGACGAGGCAGGCGCGGAGGACTCTCACGGGGCTCATCCGCGGAACTGCAACCGGTGGAGCCGCTCGTACGCCCCGCCGCGGGCGATCAGTTCGTCGTGCGTGCCGCGCTCGACCACGCGCCCGTGCTCGATCACCGCGATCTCGTCGGCGTTGCGGATCGTCGAGAGCCGGTGCGCGATGACCAGCGTCGTGCGCCCGGCCATGAGCCGCTCGATCGCCGTCTGGACCAGGCGCTCCGACGCGCTGTCGAGCGCCGCGGTCGCCTCGTCGAGGATCAGGATCGGCGCGTTCTTCAGCAGCGCCCGCGCGATCGCGATCCGCGCGCGCTCGCCCCCGGACAGGCGCAGTCCCTGCTCGCCGATCGCCGTGTCGTACCCCTGCGGCATGCCGGCGATGAAGTCGTGGGCGCAGGCGCTGCGGGCGGCCGCCTCGACCTCGGCGTCGGTGGCCTCCAGCCGCCCGTAGCGGATGTTGGCCCGCACCGTGTCGTTGAAGAGGAAGGCGTGCTGGCCGACCAGAGCGATCGCCGCGCGCAGCGAACCGACGTGGTAGTCGCGCAGGTCCACGCCCCCGACGAGCACCGCGCCCGCCGTCGGGTCATAGAAGCGCGGCAGCAGGTGCGCGAGCGTCGTCTTGCCGCCGCCGCTCATCCCGACCAGCGCCAGGGTGCGCCCCGGCTCGATCGTGAGCGAGACGTCGTCGAGCGCGGGCGGCGCGCCCTCGCCGTCCTCGAGGTCCGCCTCGCGGGCGCCGGCCTCCCCGGGGTAGTGGAACGTCACGTTGCGGTACTCGACCCGCGTGCGCGCGGCCGGGTCGCGGTCTCCGAAATGCACCGCCCCGGGGCGGTCGACGATCTCCGGGGGCGCGTCCAGCAGCTCGAAGAGCCGCTCGCCGGCCGCGACGCCCATCTGGATCGTGCTGTGGACGCGGCCGAGGTTCTTCAGCGGGTCGTACAGCAGGAACATCCCGGTGATGAAGGCCAGGAACTCCCCCTGCTGGCGCGCGCCGCTGATCACGGACAGCCCGCCGTAGACGACCACCAGCGCGATGGCGGCGCTGGCGGCGACCTCGGTGGTCGGGAAGGCGAGCGCCGCGTACTTCTCGGCCTTCTCCCACGTGCGCGTCATGCGCGCGTTCTCAGCCTCGAAGCGCCGGCGCTCGTACTCCTCGCGCCCGAAGGCCTGCACGACGCGGTGGCCGAGGATGCTCTCCTGCAGCAGGGACGTCAGGTCGCCGGTCTGGCTCTGGCCCTTGCGGCTGTAGCTGCGCACCTTGCGACCGAAGCGCCAGAGCGGGTAGAGCGAGAGCGGCAGGCCGACGAGGCTGAAGGTCGCCAGCAGCGGGTCGAGCCAGAAGGCGACGGCCACGAGCGAGATGACGCGGAAGACGCCGCGCACGACCGTCACCGAGGCCTCGACCAGGGCGTTGCGCACGAAGACCGTGTCGGAGGCGACCCCGGAGAGCACGTCCCCGCTGGCGCGCCGCGCGAACCAGGACTCCGAGAGCGTCAGCAGGTGGCGGTGCACGTCGTTGCGCAGGTCGCGCACGACGCGCAGGCCCACCGAAGCCGAGAGGTAGCGCTGGAGGAAGCCGAAGGGGGCGCGCAGCAGCGCCAGCCCGACGATGAGCCCCGTGAGCACCCAGAGCATCCGGCGGTTGTGGTCGCCGAAGATGTCGTCGAAGATGTGCTTGAGCAGCAGCGGGATGGCGCCGTCGAGCGCGCCGAAGAGCATCATCGAGAAGAAGGCCAGCGCCATGCGCCCGCGATACGGGCGCAGGTAGCCGAGCAGCCGGCGGTAGACGCGGCGGCGCTCGTCGGCGGCGGGGGGCGCGGCGTCAGGCATGCGCGGCAGTATACATTGTGGCGCCGCGCAATCGCGGGCGCCCGTGGTATGGTGCCGGAAAACATCTCGGGAGGTGCTCGATGAGAAAGGTCCTCACCGCCGCGGTGGCGGCGCTGGCAATCGGCTCGGCCTGGTCGCCCGCCTGGGCGGTCCCGGTCCTGAAGGTGATCGCGTACCGGCGCGTCACCACGCTCGCCTACCCGGCCGCCTACCGCTTCAGGTTCAGCCTCTGGGACGCCGAGAGCGCCGGAACCCGGGTCTTCGCGGAAACCAAACGGATTCCCCTCGTGAACGCCGCGGTCGCCACCCGACTCGGCGACACCCGGGCCAACGGTCTCGACGGGCTGGATTTCTCGCAGCAGTACTGGATCGAGACCGAGGTCTACGACGCGGGCCGGTTGCGCTTCGTCAGCCTCGGCCGCCGCACCCTGCTGCGCGCCGCTGCGTACTCCTTCTGGAATGAAGCCGGAGCCCCGGGACCCGTGGGGTCGACGGGGCCCACGGGGCCGGCGGGGCCGGCGGGAACAACAGGCGCGACGGGAGCCACGGGGCCGGACGGCCCCCAGGGCGTGCAGGGACCGCAGGGTCTCCAGGGACCGCCGGTGACGTTCCTGGGTGCCTGGAGCGCCGGGACCACGTACGCGATGGGAGACGCGGTCGGTTTCGCGGGTTCGAGCTTCATCAGCCTCCAGAATGCAAACGTCGGCAATCAGCCCGACCTGTCCCCCTCATTCTGGGCGCTGCTCGCCGGTCAGGGGTCGACCGGTGCCACGGGCGCCACGGGCCCCACCGGGCCGCAGGGAGCGCAGGGGACAACGGGGCCGACCGGGGCAACGGGGGTGACCGGGCCGCAGGGACCAGCCGGGGCGACCGGCGCGGCGGGGGTCACAGGGGCCCAGGGACCCACGGGACCTCAGGGCCCCCAGGGGCCGACGGGGGCGAAGGGCGATCCGGGCGCGCAGGGCTTCGACCTGAACAAGCGCTACGTGGTCAGCCTGGCGGCGCCGGCGCAGAACTATGCCGCGTGCAGCGACGCGACACACAGGATCCTCGCGGGCGGCGGCGACTGCGCCGCGAGCGGATTCTTCATCGGCGGCCACCCGGAGACGGTCGGCGGCGTGGACCGCTGGGTCGTGCTCTGCCAGGACGCGCTCGGGGTCGCCGCGGACCCGGTCGCGGTGTACGCCATCTGCGTCATGCCGTGAACGCGACAACGAGCATCAAGGAGACAGCCATGCGCAAGCAGACGATACGCTTCGCCGCCCTGCTCGCGGTCGCCGCCATTGTGGCGTCAGCAGCAGTCCTGGCCCCCGCACGGGCCTCGGCCCAGGAATGCACCCTCGGCCAGATCCAGATGTTCGCGGGCAATTTCGAACCGTGGCCGTGGTTCTTCTGCGACGGGCGATTGCTCCAGATCGTCCAGCACACCGCCCTCTTTTCGATCCTCGGCACCACCTACGGCGGCAACGGGACGACGACCTTCGCGCTTCCCGACCTGCGCGGGCGCTTCCCGGTGGGGATCGGCCAGGGACCGGGGCTGAGCCCCCACGACCTGGGGGAAGTGGCCGGAACGGAGTCGGTCGCGCTCACTTCCAACCAGATGCCGGCCCACACGCACCAGTTGCAGGCCCTGAACGCCGCCGGGACCACCAGTTCCCCCGCGGGCGCGGTGCAGGCGGCGGGCAGGAACCTCTATGCGGCGGGTTCGCCCAACGCCACGCTCTCCGGCGCGGCAGTCTCTGCAACCGGCGGGAGCCAGCCGCACCCGAACATGCCGCCGTACCTCGGGATCAACTACATCATCTGCGTGGAGGGGATCTTCCCGACCCGCTGGTGAGATGAGCGACGCCTGCTCCCCGGCGCGTCAGCCGGCCGGGGAGCGGGCGCAGGATGGGCGCGCCGCGGATTGTTTCGGGGACGGGGGGAGCGCGGAATGCGCGAGCACGAGTGGGTCGAGACGGTCGGGATGGCGGTCACGGTCTGCGACGCCGCCGGGATCATCGTCGCGATGAACGAGCGTTCGGCGCGCACCTTCGCCAAGTCCGGCGGGAAGGCGCTGATCGGCACGAGCGCGCTGGACTGCCACCCCGAGCCGGCGCGCTCGAAGCTGGTGGCGCTGCTGCGGGAGGGGCGGGCGAACACCTACACCATCGAGAAGAAGGGAAGACGCTGGCTCATCCACCAGGCGCCGTGGTTCCGGGACGGCGCGTTCGCGGGGTTCGTCGAGGTCTCGGTCCCCCTGCCGGAGGGGATGCCCCACTTCGTCCGCGACGCCGGCTAGGCCTCGCCGCCGGTCCCGGACGCCGCGCCGGACTCGCCATCCGCGCCGCCCTCGTCCTCCGGCGGCATCTCGCCGGCCTCCATGCGCGCGAGCATCTCGGCGTCCTCGCCCTCGAGCGGCTCGCCGCTCTCCTCGCCGAGGCGACGCATCATCCGCGCCATGCCGCGCGGGTCGTTCTCGTCGAGCCCGGCGAGCGCCGGATCGTCCCCAAGCGATTCCAGGCGGCGCTCCTCGGACTTGGGGCTGGCAAAGCGCGAGAACAGGCGCCCGAGCTTCGCGGCGCCGCACGCCGGGCACGCCAGCGCCGCCTCGTCCGCCGTCGACGGCAGCCGCATCCAGATCCGACTGCTCCTCTTGCCGCAGGCCGGGCAGCGGTACTCGTAGATGGGCATGGGATGATTGTACGCCGCGCTGCGCGCGAGGTGTCAATCCGCCGCGCTTTCTGTTTCAATGGCGCCTCCCGGAACGCGGGAAGGGTGGCGGGACCATGACGGATCGGCGGCGGACGCGGGCGCTCGGGCTCATCAGCGGCGGGCTCGACTCGATGCTCGCGGCGCGCCTGCTGATGGAGCAGGGCGTCGCGGTCACGGGGATCAGCTTCGTGACACCGTTCTTCGGCGCGGAGAAGGCCGAGGCGGCCGCGCGCATCGTCGGGTTCCCGCTCATCGTCCGCGACATCACGGCGCCGCACCTGGCGATGGCGCGCAACCCGCCCAGCGGCTACGGCGCGCACATGAACCCCTGCATCGACTGCCACGCGCTGATGCTGCGCATCGCCGGCGAGGTCATGGACGCCGAGGGCTTCGACCTGCTCTTCACCGGCGAGGTGCTCAACGAGCGTCCGATGTCGCAAAGTCTGCGCTCGCTCAATCGCGTCGCGAACCTCTCGGGGCGGCGCGGCTTCGTGCTGCGCCCGCTCTCGGCGCGGCGCCTCGAGCCCACGGTGCCCGAGACCGACGGCCGCATCGACCGCGCGCGCCTGCTCGACCTGGAGGGACGCTCGCGCAAGCGGCAGTTCGAGCTGGCCGCGCGCTGGGGGATCACCGGGTACCCGACGCCGGCCGGCGGCTGCCTGCTCACGGACCCGAACTTCTCGCGGCGGCTGCGCGATCTCTTCGAGCACGGGCCCGAGCCGGACGCGCACGCGCTCGCGCTGCTCAAGATCGGCCGCCAGTTCCGCATCCGCGAGGGCGTCAAGGCGACGGTCGGCAAGAACGACGTGGACAACAAGGCGCTGCTGGCGCTGCGCGCCCCCGGCGACACCGTCGTGCGCACCAACGGCGTGCCCGGCCCGGTGGCGATCGTCGGCGGCGCCGCGGACGAGGCCGACCTCGCGCTCGTCGCCTCGATCTGCGCCCGCTACAGCGACGCGCGCGCCGCGGGCGCGGTGCCCATGGTCGTCGAGGGGCCCGACGGGGCGCGCCAGGTGTCCGCGCAGGCGATTGGCGACGAGGAACTGGTCGCGCGGCGACTCTAGGAAGCCCGGCGTAGGTTCTCGCCGCCCGGACGCGCGCAGTGATCGCACGATGGCGGCCTCCGCGAGAGCGGCGCCATCGAGGGGCACGTGGTGTAATCCCTCACGGTCTGTGGTACGGTCTTCCGTGCGAGGCGACGTTTTCCTCACGCGAATCAACGGTTTAACCGGGAAGGACGGACGGACGTGAGAGAGATCAGCGCACGGGCGGTCAGCGAGAGCGTCGCGCGGCTCCTCGTCGAGGCCAACACGCTGCTCGGGGCGGACGTCGTCTCGGCGTTCGAGAAGGGCGCGGCCTGCGAGAGTTCCCCAGCCGGCCGCGACGTGTTCGGCCAGCTGCTCGAGAACGCCGAGCTGGCGCGCCGCTCCGGCGTGCCGCTCTGCCAGGACACCGGACTGACCGTGGTCTTCCTCGAGCGCGGCCAGGACCTGCACGTCACCGGCGGGGACCTGCGCGAGGCCGTCCACGCCGGCGTGCGCAAGGGCTGCAAGGACGGCTACCTGCGCGCCTCCGTGGTGTCGCCGCCCGTGATCCGCCGCGTGAACACCGGCGACAACACCCCCGCCATCATCCACGAGACGACCGTGCCGGGCGACCGCCTGCGCATCACCGTCGCCCCCAAGGGCGGCGGCAGCGAGAACATGAGCGGCCTGACGATGCTGCGTCCCGCCGACGGGCGCGAGGGGGTGCGGCGCTTCGTCGTGGAGACCGTCGCGAAGGCGGGCTCGAACCCCTGCCCGCCCGTCGTGGTCGGCGTGGGGATCGGCGGCACCTTCGAGCTGTGCGCGCTCATCGCCAAGAAGGCGCTGCTGCGGGAGCCGCTCGGCGCGCCGAACCCCGACCCGGACTTCGCGCAGCTCGAGCGCGACCTGCTGGCCGACATCAACCGCCTCGGCATCGGCCCCGGGGGCCTCGGCGGCAACGTCACCGCGCTCGCCGTGCACGTGGAGACCCACCCCTGCCACATCGCGAGCCTGCCGGTCGCCGTCAACATCAACTGCCACTCGCACCGCCACCGGGAGGAGCTGCTGTGAGCACCGACGCCCACGCCGCCATCCGCCTGACGACGCCGCTGACGCCCCAGGCAGTGGCCTCCCTGCGCGCCGGCGATCAGGTCCTGCTCTCGGGGACGGTCTACACCGCCCGGGACGCCGCCCACGCGCGCATGATCGCGCTGCTCGAGAAGGGCCAGCCGCTGCCCTTCCCCATCGAGGGCCAGGTGCTCTACTACGTCGGCCCGACGCCCCCGCGCCCCGGCCAGCCGATCGGCTCGGCCGGCCCCACGACGAGCGGCCGCATGGACTCCTACACGCCGGCGCTGCTGGCCGCCGGCCTGCGGGGGATGATCGGCAAGGGCAGCCGTTCCGCGGAGGTCCGCGAGGCGATCGTGCGCCACGGCGCCGTGTACTTCGCGGCCACCGGCGGCGCCGGCGCGCTGCTCGCCCAGCGCATCAAGGCCGCCGAGGTCGTCGCCTGGGAGGAACTCGGCACCGAGGCCGTCCGCCGCCTCGTTGTCGAGGACTTCCCGCTCGTGGTCATCGACGACGCGCACGGCCACGACCTCTACGAGGAGGGCGCGGCCCGCTACCGCGCCGGCTGACCCCAAATCCGCGCGTAACGCGCGGATCGATGGAGGCAGACATGTCACCTAGTCTGATTCGATTCACAGTGATTGAAATGCCTGCTGCTCTGCTGGATCCGCGCGTACGCGCGGATCTGGGCTGACGCCATGGGCGCGCGCGCCGCGGCCGACCCGCTCTGCCCCGCCGACCGCGATCTGCGTCGGCTGCTCGCGGGCCGCCATCACGACCCGCACCGCATCCTCGGCGTCCACCGCGCGCCGGGGACGCCGGGCGACTGGATCGTCCGCTGCTTCCACCCCGGCGCCGCGACCGCGGAGGTCCTCGTCGAGGGCCGCCCGCCGCTGGCCATGGCCCGCGTCCACGAGGCGGGCCTCTTCGCCGCGCGCCTCGCCGGCGGGGAGACGCCGCCCGTCTACCGCCTGCGCCTGGGCTTCCCCGACGGCGGCTCGCTCGAGCGCGACGACCCCTACCGCTTCCTGCCGACGGTCGGGGAGCTGGATCTGCACCTGATCGGCGAGGGCTCGCACCGGCGGCTCTGGGAGGTGCTCGGCGCGCACCCGCGCGTCCTCGACGGCGTCGCGGGCGTGGCCTTCGCGGTCTGGGCGCCGAACGCGCGCCGCGTCAGCGTCGTCGGCGAGTTCAACGCCTGGGACGGGCGCGTCCACGCGATGCGCGTGCTCGGCGGCTCCGGCGTCTGGGAGCTGTTCATCCCCGGCATCGGCGAGTGGGCGCTGTATCGCTACGAGATCGCGGCCGCCGACGGCGCGCTGCGCCTCAAGACCGATCCGCTCGCGTTCGCCGCGGAGCTGCGGCCCAAGACCGCCGGCCTCGTCTTCGAGCACGGCCGCTATCCCTGGGCCGACGCCGCCTGGATGGCGGAGCGCGCGCAGCGCCAGCCGCGCTCGGGACCGCTGGCGATCTACGAAGTCCACCTCGGCTCCTGGATGCGCAGCGGCGGGGAAGCGGGCGAGTGGCTGACGTATCGCGAGATCGCCCCGCGCCTCGCCGAGCACGTGCGCCGGCTCGGGTTCACGCACGTGGAGCTGCTCCCCGTCGCCGAGCACCCCTTCGACGCCTCGTGGGGCTACCAGGTGACGGGCTTTTACGCGCCGACGAGCCGCTTCGGGACGCCGGATGACTTCAAGTTCCTGGTCGACACCCTGCACCAGGCGGGGATCGGCGTGATCCTCGACTGGGTACCCGGACACTTCCCGCGCGACGACCACAGCCTGCGCCGCTTCGACGGCACCGCGCTCTACGAGCACGAGGACCCGCGGCTCGGCGAGCACCCCGACTGGGGGACGCTGATCTTCAACTTCGGCCGCAACGAGGTCGCCAACTTCCTGCTCGCCAACGCCCTCTTCTGGCTGGAGGTCTTCCACGTCGACGCGCTGCGCGTGGACGCCGTGGCCTCGATGCTGTACCTCGACTACAGCCGGCGCGAGGGCGAGTGGATCCCCAACCGCTACGGCGGCCGCGAGAACCTCGACGCGGTGGCCTTCCTGCGCCGCCTCAACGAGCTGGTGTACGCGCTGCACGACGGGTGCTTCACGGTCGCCGAGGAGTCCACGGCCTGGCCGGCGGTCTCGCTGCCGACGTGGCTCGGCGGGCTGGGCTTCGGCTTCAAGTGGAACATGGGCTGGATGCACGACACGCTGCACTACTTTCACCGCGACCCGGTGCACCGCGCCCACCACCACAACGAGCTGACCTTCTCGATGCTCTACGCCTACACCGAGAACTTCGTGCTGCCGCTCTCGCACGACGAGGTCGTGCACGGCAAGGGCTCGCTGCTCGGCAAGATGCCCGGCGACCGCTGGCGGCAGTTCGCGAACCTGCGCCTGCTCATGGCGTACCACTGGACGCACCCGGGCAAGAAGCTGCTCTTCATGGGCTCGGAGCTGGCGCCGGACCGCGAGTGGGACCACGACCGCGGCCTGGAGTGGCACCTGGCGCAGGACCCGCCGCGCGCCGGCGTCCTGCGGCTCATCGAGGACCTCGGCCGCCTCTACCGCGGCACCGCGGCGCTCTGGGAGCTGGACCACGACCCCGAGGGCTTCGCCTGGATCGACTGCCAGGACGCCGCGCAGAGCGTCGTCTCGTTCGTGCGCCGCGACCGCTCCGGCGGGCACGTCGTCGTCGCGCTGAACCTCACGCCGGTGCCGCGCCGCGCCTACCGCGTCGGGCTGCCGTGCGCCGGCCCCTACCGCGAGGCGCTCAACACGGACGCGGCGCTCTATGGCGGGGGCAACCTCGGCAACGGCGGCACCGTGGTGCCCGAGCCGGTGGCGATGCACGGGTTCGCGCAGTCCGCGGCGCTCACGCTGCCGCCGCTGGCAGCCGTCGTCCTCCAGCCGCTCGCGGGGTAGGAGAAATGGGGACCTCCCCCCTCGAGAGGCTCGCGGCCGCCGCGGGCATCGAGGCGTCGTGGCGCGACAACTGGGGCGGGATCCACCTTGCCGAGGAACGGACCGTTGCGGGCATCCTCGCCGCGATGGGGCTCTGCGCGGAGCCGCCGTCGGCCGCGCGCCGGACCCTGGCGCAGACGGCCGAGGCCGCGTGGTGCGAGCCCCTCCCGCCGGTGCTGGTCGTCAGCGCCGCGTCGCCCCCCGAGCGCTTCCCGGCGGCGCTGCCGCGCGGGACGGGTGCCCCGGGCGAGGGCGGCCGGAGCGTGCCGGCCTTCACCGTCGAGCTGATCGAGGAAGGCGGCGCGCGCCGCGGCGCCACCTTCGGCGGGGGCGAGATATCGCGCGCCGGGACGCGCCGGTACCGCAGCGGCGTCTGGGACCGCTTCGACGTCCCCCTTCCCGGGCCCTTCCCGCTGGGCTACCACACGCTGCGCGTCACGGCCCGGCGCGACGGGCGCGAGGTGCTCGGCGGCGAGATCCCCCTCATCGCCTGCCCGGACCGCTGCTGGACGCCTCCGGGACACGAGGACGGCGCGTGCGCCGGCGGGCTCGGCGTCGCACTCTACGGGCTGCGCTCGGCGCGCAACGCCGGCGTCGGCGACCTGGCGGACCTGCGGCAGCTCACGCGCTGGGCGGTGCGCGAGCTGGGCGTCTCGTTCATCGGCATCAACCCGCTGCACGCCACGCGCAACCGCTACCCGTACAACCACAGCCCGTACCTGCCCCTGTCCAGCCTCTTCCGCAACCACATCTACCTGGCGCTCGAGGACATCCCCGAGCTGGCGGCGAGCGCCCCGGCGCGCCGCCTCCTCGCCCACGGCGGCGGCCTGCTCGCGCGGCTGCGGGCGGCGGAGCACGTCCCGTACGACGCGGCGGACCGCTTCAAGCTGCGCGCGCTGCGCGCGCTCTTCGATCAGTTCCTCGCCGACGCCTGGCACCGCCCGGGCGCCAGCGAGCGGCGCCGGGCGTTCGAGGACTTCCTGGCCGCCGAGGGGCCGGCGCTGGAGCGCTTCGCGCTCTTCCGCGCGATCGAAGCGCACTTCGGCTCCGGCGGCGCAGCCCCCTGGTCCTGGCGGCTCTGGCCGGAGGAGTACCGCAGCCCGGACGCCGCCGGCGCGCGCGCGTTCCTGGCCGAGCGCCGGGAGGAGGTCCTCTTCTGGCAGTACCTGCAGTGGCAGCTCGACGAGCAGCTCGCTGGCCTCGACCGCGACGCGCGCGCCGCGGGGCTCGCGCTCGGGTACTACCACGACCTGGCGATGGCGGTCGACGAGCACGGCGCGGACGCCTGGGCGCAGCAGCAGCTGTTCGCGCGCGGGGCCCGCGTGGGGGCGCCGCCGGACGACTTCAACACGGCCGGGCAGGACTGGGGCTTCCCGCCGCCGGATCCCGGGCGCGACCGCGCGGCAGGATACCGCTCCTTCCGCGAGCAGGTGCGCCGCGCCTGCCGCCACGCCGGCCTGCTGCGGATCGATCACGTGATGCGCCTGGCGCGCCTCTACTGGATCCCGGCGGGCCTGCCGGCGTCGGCGGGGACGTACGTGCGCTACCGTGCGGACGAGCTCTTCGGGATCGTCGCCCTCGAGAGCGTGCGCAACCGCACCGTCGTCATCGGCGAGGATCTCGGGATCGTGCCCGACGGCTTCCGCGAGCGGATGGCCGCGGCCGGGCTGTGCTCCTGCCGGCTGCTCTGGTTCGAGCGCGCCGCCGACGGCGCCTACCGCCGGCCCCCGGAGTACCCGCGGGACGCGATGGTCTCGATCACGACGCACGACCTGGCGACGCTCGCGGGCTTCTGGTCGGGGCACGACCTGGAGACGCGGCGCGAGATCGGCCACTTCCCCACCGCCGACGCCTACGCGGCGGCGCTCGCGGCGCGGCGCGACGAGCGCCGCAGGCTCTCCGCGCTGCTCGCGGAACTCGGGCTGCTGGGGGCGCCCCGCGGCGGGGAGCCCGCGCCGCTCGATGGCGAGATGCACAACGCGGTCGTGGCGCTGCTGTGCGCGACGCCCAGCCGCTACCTGGTCCTGGCACAGGAGGACCTCTTCAAGGTGCCGGATCAGCAGAACGTGCCGGGGACGGTTGCCGAGCGGCCGAACTGGGTCTGGCGGATGCCGTGGACGCTCGAGGAGCTGGAGACTGCGCAGCCGGTGCGGGACTTCGCGCGGATGTTCCGGGAGAACCTGCGGCGCTCGGGAAGGGCCTAGCGCCCCGGCTCTAGGGCTGGAGGTCCGAGGTCTCCTTCTTCTTGCGGGCGGCGCCCTTGGCGCCCACCGCCTCGCGCACGGCCGCCGCGGCGCGCCCCGCCTCCTCCTTGACCATGCGGGCCGCCCTCCCCGCCTCCTGGGCCGCCTTGGCGCGCTGGCGCTCGATGTCCTGGCGGATGACCTCCATGCGGGCCTGCAGCCGCCGGACCTCCTCGTACGCGCTCGCCACGTCCGGGTCGCCGTGCACGTCCGACCGTCCCTCGGTGTGCAGCCGCCAGGCGCGCTCGCCGACGCGGCGGAGCGCGAGGCCCAGCTTGCGATCGAGGTTCGCCACCTCGATCTTGTAGCGCGTGATCTTCGATCCCGACTCGGCGACGTCCCCGATGCTCCCGAGGAGTTCCTTGGTCCTTGCCAGCACATCCATGCGTTCCACCCTCCCTGGAGTGCGCCGCAGCACTATGGGTGCAGTGTAGACCTCCCGCCGCGCCTGTCAACTTCTCCGCCGCGGCCCCGCCCCGGGCGTCGACGACACCCCGTCACGCGATGGGGTGACGGGCGTCACGTCGAACCGGGGGGGCACGGCGCTATCGTGCGCTGGACCCGTCAATGGGGGCGGGCACCGGGAAGGCGGTCGCGGCCGCTCATGGCTGCCCGGCCGTGGTCGCCTTCCCGCTTTCTCCTTCCGCGCCTGCGCCCGGCCCGCCGTCCGCGTCCCCCGCCCCTCGCCGCTGGACCAGCGCCGCGAGCATCCAGATCGCGCCGCCGACGGTGAGGGCCAGCACCGGGCCGAGCGTGAACGCGCCGATCAGCCACTCCCAGAAGCGGTCCAGCGCCTCGCGCCCGAGCGTGCGCATCGAAATCTCGGTGAGGAACTCGCCGTGCCGCAGGTAGTACCCGGTCTCGATGCAGAGCGCCGGGACGAACGGCGGCATGCCGAGCTGGTTCGCCCCGAGGGCCATCAGCCGGTTCAGCCGCAGGCGCCGGGCCAGCGCGTAGACCAGCAGCGTGTGCAGTCCGATCACGGGCAGGGCGCCGACGAACATGCCGAGCGCCGCGGCGGCCGCGAGGCTGCGGGGGGTGGCGTGCTCCGCGAGCAGGCGCCGCACCAGGCGGACGGGGTGCAGCAGCAGCAGGCGGTAGGCGCGCGAGGTCATCGTCAGCTTGAGGCGCGTGCCGCGCGTGCCGTCCATTCCCCATGATCGACGCCCCCGCGCGGCGTTGTCAACAACGCGACGCACCCCCGGCGGTGTACAATCGCCCCGCCGTGCACGCCATCTTCGCCGACGTCGGCTCGCTCGAGCGGGCCCTGCGCGCCCAGGGCTACCTCGCGGACCGCCCGACCGCCGTGTCGCTCTTCCTCGCAGGAAGGCTGGGGAGGCCGCTGCTTCTGGAAGGCCCCGCCGGGACGGGCAAGACCGAGCTGGCCAAGGCGCTCGCGGCGGCGCTCGCGGCGCCGCTGATCCGCCTCCAGTGCTACGAGGGTCTGGACGAGGCCAAGGCCCTCTACGAGTGGGAGTACGGCAAGCAGCTGCTCTACACGCAGATCCTGCGCGATGCGATCGCGGGCGCGGTCGGCACGGCCGGGTCGCTCGCCGACGCGGCCGCGATCGTGCGCCGCGAGGGCAACGTCTTCTTCACCCGCGACTTCCTGCTGCCGCGGCCGCTGCTGGCGGCGATCCTCTCGCCCGAGCCGTGCGTCCTGCTGATCGACGAGATCGACCGCGCCGACGAGGAGTTCGAGGCCTTCCTCCTCGAGGTGCTCTCCGACTTCCAGGTGAGCATTCCCGAGCTGGGGACCATCCGCGCGGCGACACGGCCGGCGGTGGTGCTCACCTCCAACGCGACGCGCGAGCTCTCGGAGGCGCTGCGCCGCCGCTGCCTCTTCCAGCCGCTGGCCTACCCGACGCCGGAGCGCGAGGCGCAGATCATCCGGACCCGCGAGCCGGAGCTGCCGGCACAGCTCGTCGCGGAGGTCACTCGCTTCGTCGCCAAGGCGCGCGAGCTGCAGCTGCGCAAGCGCCCCTCGATCGCCGAGGCCCTCGACTGGGCCGCGGCGCTGGCGCTGCTGCACGCCGACCGCCTCGACCGCGACGTGGTGCGCGACACGATCGGGGCCCTGCTCAAGGACCCCGCCGACATCGACACCGTGCTGCGCGGCAGGCTCTAGCCGGGACCGGAGTGGAGCGGCGCATCCTCGCGCTCGGGCGGGCGCTGCGGGACGGCGGCGCGCCGGTCTCGACGCCGGAGGTCCTGGACGCGGGCCGGGCGGCGCTCGCCGTCGGCGTCCGGCGGCGCGACGACCTGCGCGCCGCGCTGCGCGCCTCCCTCGTCAAGCGCCTCGACGACGTGCCGGCCTTCGACGAGCACTTCGAGCGGCTCTTTCCCGCGGGGATTCCCAGGCCGGCTCGGCGTCGCGGCGACCGCGGCGCGGGCGCGGCGGGCGCCGGGCCGGCGGATGAAGGCGCGGGGGGCGGAGCGGGAACAGCCGCCGGAGGCATGGCAGCGCAGACCGCTCGCTCGGACGCGCCGTCCCGCGAGACCGGTGACGAACGGCGCGGGGACACCGACGGCGGTTTGGGGGAGACCGGGACCGAGGCGGAGACGC
>DATDCY010000160.1 GCA_036524115.1 bacterium
AAACTCGCGCCAGACCCGGCCCGCGGCACCGCTGCGTGTCAACGGCATCGTCACGCGCCTTCTTTCGTCATGCGAGTTCCCACGCCAATCCCCAAAGCAATAACCATGCCGTCGTAACCTGATAGCAACGCGCGACAAGAATCGTATCTCATTGATATTCTTGCGTTATCAGTACCGGCATAATTCTGGCGCACGCGACATCCACCGCAGACCCAGGCGGTGTAAGAATTTCCGACGATTCGGCGCCCCTGTTCCGCCGCTCGCGGCAACCTTTGAGAACCGTCCCGGCCGCGGTTTGAGGTATCATGTGCCCATGCCCCACCGCATCCTCGTCACCGGCGGCACCGGCTACATCGGATCGCACACCGTTGTCGAGCTGCAGCAGGCGGGCTTCGACGTCCTGGTCGTCGACGATCTCTCGAACTCGCACATCGGCGTCCTCGACGGCATCGGGCAGATCTCCGGCACGCGACCGCCCTTCGAGCAGTTCAATCTCCAGGACCGGGACCGGACGCGGCGGCTCTTCGAGACCCACGGCCCCATCGCCGCCGCCATCCACTTCGCGGCTTCGAAATCGGTCGTGGAGTCCGTCCGCAACCCGCTGCTCTATTACCGGAACAACCTGGTCTCCCTCCTCAACCTCCTCGAGGCGATGCAGGAGCACGGCTGCGGACACATCGTCTTCTCGTCGTCGTGCACCGTCTACGGGCAGCCGGAGCAACTGCCCGTCACCGAGGCCTCGCCGCTGCAGCCGGCGGCCTCGCCGTACGGCAACACCAAGCGGATCTGCGAGGACATCCTGCGCGACGCTGTCGCCGCGGACCCCGCGCTGCGGTGCACGGCCCTGCGCTACTTCAACCCCATCGGCGCGCACCCGAGCGCACTGATCGGCGAACTCCCCCAGGGCGTGCCCGACAACCTCGTGCCGTACATCACGCAAACGGCCGCCGGCATCAGGAAGGAACTGCAGGTCTTCGGCGACGACTACGACACGCCGGACGGCTCGTGCATCCGCGACTTCATCCACGTCGTCGACCTGGCGCGGGCGCACGTCGCGGCGCTGCGGCGGATGCTCGGGGACGGAGCGCCGCAGCGGTTCGAGTGCTTCAACGTCGGGACCGGCACCGGCTACTCGGTGCTCGCGCTCGTGCGCACGTTCGAGCAGGTCTCCGGCCGCAAGCTCAACTACCGCATCGTGGGCCGCCGGCCCGGCGACATCGTGAAGGTCTGGGCGGACACGGCGCTGGCCAACCGGGAGCTGGGCTGGAAGGCCGAGAAGAGCCTGGAGGAGATGCTGGACTCGGCGTGGCGCTGGGAGCAGCGCTACCGGGCGGGCGAGAGGAAAGGCTAGGACGCGATCAGTTGCCCTGGGCGAAAAAGACCACCTTCAGCGTCTTGAGCGCGATGAAGAGGTCCAGCCGCCAGGACATGTTCTTGATGTAGTAGAGGTCGTACTTGAGCTTCTCCATGGCGTCCTCGACCGAGGCGCCGTACCGGAACTCGACCTGGGCCCAGCCGGTCAGGCCGGGCTTCACCGCGAACCGCAGCGCGTAGTACGGGATCTCGCGGCTGAGTTTCTCGACGAAGAAGGGCCGCTCCGGGCGCGGGCCGATGAAGCTCATCTCGCCGCGCAGGACGTTGATGAACTGCGGGATCTCGTCGAGGCGCGTCAGGCGCAGCCAGCGGCCGAGGCGGGTGACCCGGTAGTCGCGCACGCCGGCCCACACCGGACCGCTGCCCTTCTCCGCGTCGTCGCGCATCGAGCGGAACTTGATCAGCTCGAAGGGCACCTCCCCCTGGCCGGTCCGCTCCTGCCGGAAGAAGACCGGCCCGCGCGAATCGAGCTTGATGAGCACGGCGACGATCCCCATCAGCGGCAGCGAGAGCACCAGCCCGGCGCCCGCGGCGACGACGTCGAAGGCCCGCTTGAAACGCTGAAGCCAGGGCCGGTGGAGCAGTTCGAAGCCGCCGCTGTAAAGGAACCAGCTGTCCTCGACGTGCTTGATGGGGATCTGGCCGGTGGCGCGCTCGACGAACTCCGGCATGTCGAGCACCTCGACGCCCCCCATCTTGAGCTTCAGCAGGTTCTTGATCAGCTCCGCGTTCTGGGCCTGGGACACCGCCAGGATCACCAGGTTCGCGCCGGTGCGCGCCACAGCGTCCGCGAGGGTCTCGCCCGTCCCGAGGACCGCCACGCCCTTGTACTGGACGTTCCGCTTCAGCGGGTCGTCGTCGATGACGCCCGCCACCCGCACGCGCAGCCGCGGCTCGCGCAACGTGCAGTCGATCACGGTGCGGCCGGCCCAGCCGGCGCCCACGACCAGCGCCGGGCGCACGGCGCGCTCGCCCCGCGCCTTGATCGCGACGAACGCGCGGACCGCGAAGGCCTCGGTCGCGATCGCCACGCCCAGGACGAGGAAGAGCCAGGGCTCGTCCGCGCGGTCGCCGGCAACGAAGTACCCGCCGCCGAAGAGGCCGACCACGGCGAGGGTGGCCAGCGCGATCCGGGGGGGCACCTGGGAGGACCACCAGGCGTTGCGGGGGCTGTAGAGGTCCATCACGGCGAGAGTCACCGGGAACGCGAC
>DATDCY010000161.1 GCA_036524115.1 bacterium
GACGCTCGTGCCGCTGGCGGCCGCGCCGCACAGCCCGGACGCGGTGCGCACCGTCGAGTCGCTCGCCGGGACGCCGGTGCAGCAGGTCTGCATCGGCTCGTGCACGAACTCGTCGTTCCGCGACCTGATGACCGTCGCCGCCGTCCTGCGCGGCCGGCGCGTGCACCCGGGCGTCAGCCTGACGATCTCGCCCGGCTCGCGCCAGGTGCTGGGAATGATCGCCGCCAACGGCGCGCTCGCGGACCTCGTCGGCGCCGGCGCCCGCATCCTCGAGTCCACCTGCGGCCCGTGCATCGGCATGGGGCAGGCCCCGCCCACCGGCGGGACCTCGCTGCGCACCTTCAACCGCAACTTCAAGGGGCGCAGCGGCACCAAGGACGCTAACGTCTACCTCGTCAGCCCGGAGACGGCGGCCGCCTCCGCGGTCGCGGGCTTCATCGCCGACCCGCGTGACCTTGGCGCGGCGCCAGCCGTCAAGCCGCCGCGCGCCTTCCTCGTCGACGACGGGATGATCCTGCCGCCCGCGGCCGACCCGGCGACGGTGGAGATCGTGCGCGGCCCGAACATCCAGCCGCTGCCCGAGGGCAAGCCGCTGCCCGAGAACCTCGAGGGCGAGGTGCTGCTCAAGGTCGGCGACGACATCACGACCGACCACATCATGCCGGCGGGCGCGAAGGTGCTGCCGCTTCGCTCGAACATCCCGGCGATCGCCGAGTTCGTCTTCGCGGCGGTGGACCCGGAGTTCCCGGCGCGGGCCAAGCGCGCGGGGACGGGCTTCGTCGTCGGCGGGCGCAACTACGGCCAGGGCTCCAGCCGCGAGCACGCGGCGCTGGCGCCGATGTACCTGGGGGTCCGCGCCGTCATCGCCAAGTCCTTCGCGCGCATCCACGCCGCGAACCTCGTGAACTTCGGCATCCTGCCGCTGACCTTCGCCCGCGAGGAGGACTACGACCGCGTCGCGCAGGGCAAGCGGGTGCGGCTCGACCTCGCCGACCTCGACCTGGGCAGCGCGTCGCTGCAGGTCGGCGCCGAGTCGATCCCGCTGAAGCATTCGCTCGCCCCGCGCGATCTGGAGATCGTGCGGGCCGGTGGCGCGCTGGCGTTCGTCAAGGCAAGAAAGGCGCAGCCATGAACCTGCAGGAGTACCAGGCCAAGACCCTGCTGGCGACCGCCGGCATCGCCATTCCGCGCGGGCGCGTCGCGCACTCCGCCGAGGAGGCCGCGGCCGTGGCGCGCGAGATCGGCGGCCCGATCGTCGTCAAGGCGCAGATCCTCGCCGGCGCGCGCGGCAAGGCCGGCGGTGTCAAGCTCGTCGACACGCCCGAGCAGGCCGCCGCGGCCGCCGCGGGCATGATCGGCCGCCACCTGATCACGACGCAGAGCGGCCCCAAGGGCGACCCCGTCGAGGCCGTCCTCGTCGAGGAGCAGGTCAAGATCGCGCGCGAGATGTTCCTCGCCTTCACGATCGACCGCTCGCAGGGGTGCGAGGCCGTGATCTCGTCGGCGGCCGGCGGCATGGAGGTCGAGGAGATCGCGGCCCGCGACCCGCGCGCGATCCTGCACGTCTCGATCACGCCGGCCTCCGGCATCTGGCCCTTCCAGGCGCGCTCGCTGAGCACGGGCCTCGGCCTGAGCGGCCGCGCGGCCTCCGCCTACCACGACGCGGTGCGCCGGCTGCTGACGCTCTTCCGCGAGCTGGACTGCTCGCTGCTGGAGATCAACCCGCTGGCCGTCACCGCCGACGAGCGCATCGTGGCCTTGGACGCGAAGATCGGCCTCGACGACCACGCGGCCTACCGCCAGCGGCTGCTCGCGGACACGGCGCGGCGCGACATCACCGACCCGGTCGAGCGCGAGGCGGACCACATCGGCGTCAGCTACGTGCACCTCGACGGCAACATCGGCTGCGTCGTCAACGGCGCCGGGCTGGCGATGTCGACGGTCGACATCCTCGCGCACCTCGGCGGCCGGGCGGCCAACTTCCTTGACGTCGGCGGCGGCGCGGACTCGGCGAAGGTCGCCTCGTCGCTGCGGCTGATCCTCCAGGACCCGGCGGTCAGGACGATCTTCGTGAACATCTTCGGCGGCATCCTGCGCTGCGACGTCTTCGCGCGCGGCTTCATCCAGGGCGTGAAGGCCGCCGGCGCGAACCTGCCGATGGTCATGCGGCTGGTCGGCACCAACCAGGAGGAAGGGCGGCGCGTGCTCGCGGAGTCCGGTCTGCCCTTCATCGTCGAGGACGACCTGGAGGCCGCCGCCCGGCGCGCGGTCGCGATCGCCGCGGGGGGCAATTGACATGGGCATCCTGCTGAATCGCACCTCCCGCGTCATCGTCCAGGGGATCACCGGCAAGGAGGGAAGCTTCCACGCCGGCCGCATGGCCGAGTACGGCACGCGCATCGTCGGCGGCGTCACCCCCGGCAAGGGCGGCACGACGCACGAGGGCATCCCCGTGTTCAGCTCCGTCGAGGACGCCGTGCGCGAGACCGGCGCCGACGTCTCCGTGATCTTCGTGCCGCCGCCGTGGGCCGCGGACGCGATCTGCGAGGCGGCGGCGGCCGGCATCGGGCTGATCGTCTGCATCACCGAGGGCATCCCGGTGCGCGACACGCTGCTGGCGGTCGGCGAGGTCCACGTCCACGGCGCGCGCCTCATCGGCCCGAACTGCCCCGGGCTGATCACGCCGGCGGCCTCCGCGAAGGTCGGCATCATGCCCGGCTCGATCCACACGCCGGGGACGGTCGGCGTGATCTCGCGCAGCGGCACGCTGACCTACGAGGTCGTCCACCAGCTCACCGGGCGCGGCCTCGGCCAGTCGACCTGCGTGGGGATCGGCGGCGACCCGGTCATCGGCACGACCTTCGTCGACTGCCTCGCGCTCTTCGAGGAAGACCCGGAGACCGAGGCGATCGTGCTCCTCGGCGAGATCGGCGGCAGCGCGGAGGAGGAGGCGGCGGCGTTCATCACCGAGCACGTGAACAAGCCGGTCTTTTCCTTCCTCGCCGGCCGCACCGCCCCGGCGGGCAAGCGCATGGGCCACGCCGGCGCCGTGATCTCGCACGGCCAGGGCGGCTGGCCGGGCAAGGCCGCGGCGCTGCGCGAGGCGGGCGTCACCGTCATCGAGAACCCGGCGCGCATGGGCGAGACCGTCGCCGCCTGGTTCGAGCGCCGCGGCGCCGAGAAGCCGGCAGTCGCGAAGAAGCCGACCCGGCGGCGCAAGGGGGCCGGCGCGTGAAGTACTGGCGCACGCCGCTGGACGCCGACCGCGTCACCGTGCCGCGCGGCGCGGTGCGCGTCGACCGCGAGCGCTGCAAGGGCTGCGGGATCTGCATCGAGTTCTGCCCGAAGAAGGTTCTCGAGCGCTCGGCGACCTTCAACGCCAAGGGCTACTACCCGCCGGAGGTGAAGGCGGGCGCCCACTGCGTCAACTGCCACTTCTGCGAGGTGCTCTGCCCGGACTTCGCGATCCACTCCACCGAGATCACGCAGCCGCCGGGCAAGGCGCGGCCCGCTGATGAGGCGACGCCCGCCGCCGAGCCGGTCGGCGCCGGCAAGGGGGCGAAGTCGTGATCACGCCGCACGCCATGACCGGCACCTGGTTCATCAACGGCGACACCGCCTGCGCCGAGGGGGCGATCGCGGCCGGCTGCCGCTTCTTCGCGGGCTACCCGATCACGCCGGCGACCGAGATCGCCGAGCGCATGGCCGAGCGGCTGCCGAAGCTCGGCGGCGTCTACATCCAGATGGAGGACGAGATCGCCTCGATGGCGGCGATCCTCGGCGCGGCCTGGGGCGGGCAGAAGACGATGACGTCCACATCGGGGCCGGGCTTCTCGCTGATGATGGAGAACCTCGGGCTGGGGCTGGTCACCGAGACCCCGTGCGTCATCGTCGACGTGCAGCGCGCCGGGCCGTCGACGGGGC
>DATDCY010000162.1 GCA_036524115.1 bacterium
AGCGCCGCCGCCCGTCCGAGGAGCGTCCTCATCGTCCCTCCCTTCACGAGTTGCCGGCCGCGGCCGCCTTGACGCCGCGGATCTCCCCCTCGACCCGCCCGCTGAGCTTGACCCAGCGGCGCTCGAGGTTCGCGGTGAGCGCCGTCCCCCGGAAGGAGGAGGTCGGCGTCGTCAGCAGGACGGCCGCCGGCGCGAGCAGCAGCTTGCGCGCCTCGTCGTACGTCAGCTCCTCGGTCTCGAGCGCGGCCCCGTCGGCACGCGCGGCGCGCACCCTCCCGGTGAGCACCGCCGTGCGACCGCCGAAGTCGATGCGGCCGGCCTCGCTCGTGATGACCACGGGGTCGTCCCCCTGATCGCCGTACCAGGTGATCTTCACCGCCGTCAGCTGCGCCTGCTCCCCCCGCACCTCGGCCTGCTTCGCCTCCAGGATCCAGACCGTGCGGTCCATCCGCACCTCCACGTGCCGGAAGTCGCGCGTGACCATCTCCGCGTCCGCTGCCGGCGCCATCACCGCCGGCGGGGGGGCGGCGTCCTCGCCGCGATCGAGGCCCCGGAACCAGAGCACGCCGCCGGCAGACGCCGCCAGCAGCACCGCCAGCAGCAGCCGCCGCGTCACCGTCCGCAGCCGCCCGCCGCTCATCCGCGGTACCTCGCCAGCGCCGGCTCCCAGCGCCCCTGCGCCGCCAGGACGAACTCGACGAGTTCGCGCACCGCCCCGCGGCCGCCCGGGGCCGACGCGATCCAGTCCGCCGCCTCGATGACCTCGGGCACCGCGTCCCCGACCGCCGCCGCCAGGCCGGCCAGCCGCATCGCCGGCAGGTCGACGAGGTCGTCGCCAAGGTAGGCCACCGCGCCGCCGTCCACGCCCTCCTCCCGCAGGAAGGCCGCCAGCGCCTCGCCCTTGTCGCGCACCCCCTGGAACACCCGCTGCACCCCCAGCTCCGCGGCGCGCCGCTCCACGACGCGCGAGGTGCGGCCCGTGAGGAAGGCCGTGCGGATACCCTCGGCGGCCGCCATCACGATGCGGTGGCCGTCGCGCACGTCAAACGCCTTCCACTCCCCGCCGTCGCCGTCGAGGAGGATACGCCCGTCGGTGAGCACGCCGTCGACATCGAGGACCAGCCAGCGCACGGCGCGGGCCTTCTCCCGGGCGAGCTGCTCCCTCACCGCCGCCCCCTCACGCGATCCCGGCCCGCAGCAGGTCGTGCAGGTGCACGAGCCCCTGGACCCGCCCCCGCGCGTCGACCACCGGCAGCGCCGTGATCGCGCGCGCCTCCATCAGGCGCAGCGCCTGCGCGCCGAACTCCTCGGCGCCGACGCTGACCGGCGTCCGCGTCATCACCGCGCCCACGGCCGTGCCGCCGAAGTCCACCCCGCGCTCGATCATGCGGCGCAGGTCCCCGTCCGTGACCACGCCGAGCAGGCGCCGGCGGCCGTCGACGACCGCGGTGACGCCGAGCTTCCCCGTGCTCATGACGTAGATCGCCCGCAGCAGCGGCGTGTCCTCGCGCACGAGCGGCAGCTCGCCGCCGCGGTGCATCAGCTCGCCCACGCGCAGCCAGCGCGCGCCGAGCGACCCGCCCGGGTGCAGGCGCGCGAAGTCCTCCTCGCCGAAGCCGCGCTGCTCGAGCAGCGCCATCGCCAGCGCGTCCCCGAGCGCGAGGGCCGCGGTCGAGCTGGTCGTCGGCGCCAGGCCCAGCGGGCAGGCCTCGCGTGTGCGCCCGGTGAGCAGCACGACGGCGGCGGCGGCCCCCAGCCGCGAGCCGCGCACGCGCGTCAGCGCGATGAGCTCGGCGCCGAGCCGCCGCAGCGGCGACAGCAGCCGCAGGATCTCCTCGCTCTCGCCGCTGGAGGAGACGGCGAGCACCACGTCCCCCGGGGTCACCACGCCGAGGTCGCCGTGCGCCCCCTCGGCCGCGTGCAGGAACACCGCGGGCGTGCCGGTGCTCGAGAGGGTGGCGGCGATCTTCTTGGCGATGAGGCCGGACTTGCCGACGCCCGTGAGCACGACCTTGCCGCGGCAGCCGGCAATCAGGCGCACGGCGGCGAGGAACTCCCGGCCCAGCCGCGGCGCGAGCCGCCGGATCGCGTCGGCCTCCATCTCGAGCGTGCGCCGCGCGCGCGCGAGCACGCGGGCGTCCGCGACCGTCACGGCGCCCCTCCCCGCCCGACCCGGTCGAGGGCCGCCAGCTGCGGCCAGAGGCGCGCGAGCGCCCGCGGCGTGATGCTGTTGGCCCCGTCGCTGCGGGCCCGTCCGGGGGACGGGTGCACCTCGAAGAACACCGCGTCGCACCCGACCGCCGCCGCGGCCCGCGCCAGGTAGCCGACCATCGCCCGGTTGCCCCCCGAGCGTCCCCGCCCCGCGCCGGGAAGCTGCACGCTGTGCGTCGCGTCGAAGACGACCGGCACCCCAAAGGCGCGCATGCGCGGCAGCCCCTGGAAGTCGACGACGAGACGGTGGTAGCCGAAGGTGGTGCCGCGCTCCGTGATCATGACCCCGATGCCGCCCGCGGCGCGCGCCTTGGCGACGATGTGGACGACGTCCTCCGGCGCGAGGAACTGCCCCTTCTTCACGTTCACCGGCCGGCCGCTGGCGGCGGCGGCCGTCACGAGGTCCGTCTGCCGGCAGAGGAACGCCGGGATCTGCAGCACGTCGGCGACCGCGGCCGCGAGGCCGACCTCCTCGACCGAGTGCACGTCCGTCATCACCGGCAGCCCGGTGCGCTCCTTGATCCGCGCGAGCAGCTCGAGGCCGCGGCGCAACCCCGGCCCGCGGTAGGAGACGCCCGAGGTCCGGTTGGCCTTGTCGTAGGAGGCCTTGAAGATCAGCGGCGCGCCGAGCCGCCCGGCCAGCTCGCGCAGCTGCTCGGCCAGGGCGAGCGAGAAGGCCGCGCCCTCCAGGACGCACGGCCCGGCGATGAGCGCCAGGGGACGGCCCGGTCCGATCGAGACCCCGCCGGCGGTCACCGGCGCGGCCGCGGACGCGTGTCCGGCGGCCTCAGGACCGCTGCGTTTCGGCGGCATGGCCGGCTGCCGGGGACCCCTGCTCGCGGCGGTTCCGGGCGGCCTTCACGAACTCCCTGAAGAGCGGGTGGGCGGCCCAGGGGCGCGACTTGAACTCCGGGTGGAACTGGCACCCGAGGAACCACGGGTGCCCGGGGAGCTCGACGATCTCGACGAGCGCGCGTCCCGGGTAGATCCCGGAGAGCACCATGCCGGCGGCGAGGAACTGCTCGCGGTAGGCGTTGTTGAACTCGAAGCGGTGGCGGTGGCGCTCCTGGATCTCGTCCTGGCCGTACGCCTCGCGCGCCAGCGTGCCGGGCTGCAGCGCGCAGGGATAGGCGCCGAGCCGCATCGTCCCGCCCTTCGTCGTGACCCCGTGCTGCTCCGGCAGCAGGTCGATGACCGGGTGCGGCGTCTTCTCGTCGAACTCGGAGCTGTTGGCCCCGGCGAGCCCGAGCACGGTGCGCCCGAACTCGATGACGGCGCACTGCATGCCGAGGCAGATGCCGAAGAACGGGACCTTGCGCTCGCGGGCGTAGCGGATCGCCGCGATCTTCCCCTCGATCCCGCGGATGCCGAAGCCGCCCGGGACCATGAGGCCGTCGACGCCGTCGAGCAGCCGCTCGGCGCCCTCCTTCTCCACGGCCTCCGCGTCGATCCAGCGCAGGTTCACCCGCGTCTCGTTGGCGACGCCGCCGTGCACGAAGGCCTCCGTCAGGCTCTTGTAGGACTCGCGCAGCTGGATGTACTTGCCGACGAGCGCGATCTCGACCTCGGCCTTCGGCTGGTAGATGCGGCGCACGATCTCCTCCCACGTCGAGAGGTCCGGGCGCTTGGTCCAGATGTTGAGCAGGCGCGTGATCTTCTCGTCGATCCCCTCCTCGTGCAGCGCGAGGGGGACCTCGTAGATCGTCTCGACGTCGCGGCCGGTGACGACCGCGTCGGGGGTGACGTTGCAGAAGAGCGCGATCTTGGCCTTGAGCTCCGGCGCGAGCTGGCGGTCGGCGCGGCAGAAGAGGATGTTCGGCTGGATGCCGATCTCGCGCAGCATCTTCACGCTGTGCTGGGTCGGCTTGGTCTTGAGCTCCCCGGCCTTGCCCAGGTGCGGCACGAGGGTCAGGTGGATGGCGATCGCGTTCTCGGGGCCGACCTCCCACATGAACTGGCGCATCGCCTCGAGGAAGGGCAGGCTCTCGATGTCGCCGACGGTGCCGCCGATCTCGACGATCACCACGTCCACGTCCTGCACCTTGCGGAAGTCGGCCATGATCTCGTCGGTGATGTGCGGGATGATCTGGACCGTGCCGCCGAGGTAGTCCCCGCGGCGCTCCTTCGTGATCACCGAGTAGTAGATCTGGCCGGTCGTGAAGTTGTTGTCCCGCCCCATCCGCGCGTGGGTGAAGCGCTCGTAGTGGCCGAGGTCCAGGTCGGTCTCGGCGCCGTCATCCGTCACAAAAACCTCACCATGCTGGTACGGACTCATGGTGCCGGGGTCCACATTGATATAGGGATCGAGCTTCAGGAACGTGACCTTGAGCCCCCTCGCCTCAAGCAGAGCGCCGATGGACGCGGCCGCAAGCCCCTTCCCGAGCGACGATACCACGCCGCCGGTGACAAAAATATACTTTGTTGCAGATTTATTCTTTTCCATTCATGATCTCAACTTTCACCTAAACGATTCAGTATTTTACTCAAATCATCCGGGATGTCAACACCAAAGGATTCATGCCCGGTCACGGCCACCCTGATGCGGT
>DATDCY010000163.1 GCA_036524115.1 bacterium
GAGGCGCTGCGCTACGACCACCCCGGCATCCTCGTCGAGGTCGAGCCGCGCCGCAGCTACCCGCAGGGAACGCTCGCCTCCCACGTGCTCGGCTACGTCGGCCAGATCAGCCCCGCCGAGCTCAAGGCGCGCGCCGACCTCGGCTACCGCCCCGGGGACCACATCGGCAAGATGGGCATCGAGAAGGAGCTGGACGCGGACCTGCGGGGCCGCGACGGCTCGCAGCAGGTGGAGGTGGACTCGCTCGGGCGGGGCGTGCGCGTGCTCACGAGCATCCCGCCGGTGCCCGGCCGTTCCGTCACCCTGACCCTCGACCTGGCGCTCCAGCAGGCGGCGGAGGAGTCGCTCGCGGGGCGGGCCGGCGCGGTGGTCGCGATCGACCCGCGCGACGGCGGCGTGCTGGCGGCCGTGAGCAGCCCGCCGATCGACCCGAACGCGTTCAGCCACGGGCTGACGCAGGCGGCGTGGGAGCAGCTCAGCCGCGACCCGCTGCGCCCGCTCCAGAACCGCATCGCGCAGGCGCAGTACCCGCCGGGCTCGGTCTTCAAGATCGTGACGGCGGTGGCGGCGCTCGAGACGGGCGCGATGACGCCCGAGACGTCCATCGCGTGCCGCGGCTCGATGCGCTACGGGAACCGCGACTTCCGCTGCTGGAAGCGCGCGGGGCACGGCGCGATCTCCCTGCACCGCGCGGTCGTGGAGTCGTGCGACGTCTACTTCTACCAGGCCGGCCTGAGGGCGGGGATCGACGCCATCGCCGATGCGGCGCGCCAGCTCGGGCTGGGCAGCCCCACGGGGCTCGAGGTCCTGTCGGAGGCGCCGGGCCTGATCCCGGACTCGGCCTGGAAGAGGCGCGTCCGCGGCGAGCCCTGGTACTCGGGCGAGACACTCTCGGCGGCCATCGGCCAGGGGTACGACCTCGTGACGCCGCTGCAGGCCGCCGTGCTCGCCGCGACCGTCGCCAACGGCGAGGCCCTGCTGCGGCCGCACCTGGTGCGGCGCGTGAGCGAGGCCGACGGCACCGTCATCCGGCGGAGCGACCCGGCCGTCGTGCACCGGCTCACGCTCAAGCCCGAAACGCTCGCCGAGGTGCGACGGGGGCTGTGGGGCGTCGTCAACGAGCCGGGCGGGACGGCGGCGTCGGCGCGCGTGCCGGGGCTGTGGATCGCCGGCAAGACCGGGACGGCGCAGGTCGTGGGCATGGCGGCGGGGGAGCGCCGGGCCGCCGTGGGCGGCGAGAGCGGCGACCACGCGTGGTTCGTCTGCTTCGCGCCGGGCGGGACCGCGCAGGTGGCGATCGCGGCGATCATCGAGCACGCCGGGCACGGCGGGACGGAGAGCGCGCCGGTGGCGCGGCGGCTGCTGGCCGAGCTCAAGAGCCTCGGCTACTTCGACCAGGGCGTCGCGCTGCTGGGGGGCGAAGGCGGGCAAGGGGCGTCGCCGTGATCGACCGCCGGCTGCTCCGCGACTTCGACTGGGGGATACTCGTCCTGACCGCCGGCCTCGCCGCGGTCGGCGCGGTCGGGGTCTACAGCGCGACCCACGTCGAGGGGGGCGGCGCGTCGCCGATGTTCGTCGACCATCTCGGCCGCCTGGCGGTCGGCTTCCTCGCGCTGCTGGCCGCGACCGTTGTCGACTACCGGATCGTGCTGCAATACGCGTGGCACGGCTACGCCGTCGCGGTGGCGGCGCTGGTGGCCGTCGACGTCGTCGGGATGGTCGGCATGGGGGCCCAGCGCTGGCTCTCGCTCGGGTTCGTCAGCATCCAGCCCTCCGAGTTCTTCAAGCTCGCGCTGGTGCTCGTCCTCGCCCGCTACTTCGGCGGGCTCAAGAAACCCTCGCCGTTCGCCGCGGGGGATCTCTGGCCGATAGCCGTCGCCGTCGTGGTCCCGTTCCTGCTGGTGCTCAAGCAGCCGGACCTGGGCACGGCGGTGATCATCGCGGGTATCTTCGCGGCGATGCTCTTCGTGGCAGGGGCGGAACTGCGTCTGTTCGGCGTCGCGGCGGGCGGGGCGGGGGGCCTGGCCGCGCTGTTCGCACTGCTCATGAAGCTCGGGCTGTTCAACCCGCTCGGCCTGCTGCGGGAGTACCAGCTGCGGCGGATCAAGGTCCTCTTCGACCCGGCCCTGGACCCGCTCGGGGCGGGGTACCACATCAGCCAGTCGAAGATCGCCATCGGTTCGGGGGGCCTCGCGGGCAGGGGCTACCTCCACGGGACGCAGAGCGGGCTGAAGTTCCTCCCGCAGCAGCACACGGACTTCATCTTCTCGGTCATCTCGGAGGAGTGGGGCTTCGTCGGGGCGGTCGTGGTGATCGCGCTCATGGTCTGCCTCGTCCTCTTCGCGGTGCACACGGCGAGCCGGGCGCGGGATTTCGCCGGGAGTCTGCTGGCGATGGGCGTGGCCACCGTCTTCGCGCTGCACTGCGCCATCAACATCGGCATGACGACGGGCATCTTCCCGGTCGTGGGCATCCCCCTGCCGCTGTTGAGCTACGGCGGGTCGTCGGTGTTGGTGAACTTCGCCGGGATCGGGCTGGTCATGAACGTCCGGATGCGCAGGTACGTCTACTCGTAGGGCCGGCACGCCCCTGAGACGAAGCGTATCTTCCTGAAATACACGGTGACCTGTGGTCGAGAACACAAGCACTTGACAAAGATATTACACTCTAGTAAGTCTATAGGCAGACGGTGGCGTATGGTTCGCCACGGCTTACGATCGGCCGGATGGATCCGGCCCGAGGCAGAGGAGGAGGCAATGCGTCTCACGACCAAGGGCAGGTACACTCTCTACGCACTCCATGAACTGGCGAAAGGCGATGGGGCATCGCCCACCGCGCTCAGCGTCATCGCCAAGGACCGGGACCTCTCGTTGAACTACCTCGAGCAGCTCTTCGTCCGTCTCCGGAAGGGCGGGCTGGTCACGAGCGTCCGCGGGCCCCGCGGCGGCTACCGGCTGAGCCGGAGCCCGAAGGAGATCACCATCGGCGAGATCCTGCGCGCCTCGGGGGAGGACGTCTTCCCGGTCCACTGCTGCAAGGAGTTCGCCGAGGCTGGAAAGAAGTGCCCCCAGGTCGACACCTGCAAGGCCCACCATCTCTGGGAGGCGCTCGGGGACACCATCAACGGCTTCCTCGACTCGACGACGCTGGATGACGTGGACAAGTTCGTGCCGGCCGCTCCCGTCGCGGCCCTGACCGGGCTCGGCGCGGCGCGTGGCGCTCGCGAGCTGAAATACGCCTCCGGGCAGTAGCCCGGCCCCGGCGGGGGACGGGAGCCGGGGGCATGAGCCGAAGCGCGTGCCCCCGGCCGTTCCCGCCCGAGTAGAGTCCTCAGCTCTGGGCGACGTCGATCTTGATCTGCTTGGGCGTGACCTCTTCCTTCTTCGGGAGGGTCACCTTGAGGACGCCGTCCTTGTAGGCGGCCTTGATCCCTTCCCGATCCACCGTCCGCGGGAGCGTGAAGGCGCGGTTGAAGGCACCGTACGCCCGCTCGATCCGGTGGTAGTTCTCCTCCTTGACCTCCTTCTCCATCCTGCGCTCGCCTGCGATGCTCAGGAGGTTGTCCTCGACCTTGATGTCGATGTCCTTCTCCTGCATCTCGGGAAGCTCGGCCTTGAGGACGATCTCCTTGTCGGTCTCGTAGATGTCCACAGCCGGCGCCCACGCCGCGCTCGACAGCCCCTCGTCGGCGCGGTACGGGGCCTTGACGACATCGTCGAAGAGCCTGTTCATGCGATCCTGGAACGTCGACAGCTCACGGAAGGGTGTCCACCTGATGACAGCCATCTCGTCCTCCTCTCGGTGCTTGTTGATGGACGGAATATATGTATTGAGTCTGAGAGTGTCAATGCTCTGCGAAAAAAAATAGTGTGACGACTACAAGCTCACGAAACGCAATAGCTTTTTCAGCTCTTCCGGAGGGGTAGACGTCGATCCAATCCCGGCCTCATCCTTGCCTGCTCCGTGAAAGTCTGACCCGCCGGTGGCGATGAGATCGAACTTGGCACACACCTTGCGGTACCGGGAAACGTCCGCGAAGTCGTGCCTGGGGTAGTAGACCTCCAGTCCCCGCACGCCGAGCCGGATCAGGTACTCGATCAGCTCGTCCCGCCGGGTGACGCCGGGGTGCGCCAGGACGGGAACCCCGCCCGCCTCGCGGATCAGGTCGATGGCCTCGCGCATGTTGAGCAGCTGGCGCCGGACGTAGGCCGGCCGGCCGGCGCCGATCCAGCGTCGGAAGGCCTCGCCGAGGTCCGCGACCCGCCCGAGCCGCACGAGGGCGGCGGCCAGGTGGAGTCGGCCGACGATGCCGCCGCCGGTCTCCGCCCGGACGTCGTCGAGCGTGACGCCCACCCCGTGGCGCTCGAGGGCGGCCAGCATCTTCTCCATGCGGTCCAGCCGTTCGCCGGCCAGCAGGTCGAGCGTGTTCTGGAGCGTGCGGCCCTTCGCGTCGATGCCGTAGCCGAGCAGGTGGATCTCGTCGTCGCCGACCCCGACGCCCAGCTCGATCCCGGGGACGAAGAGGATGCCGGCCTCGCGGCAGGCCTCGCGCGCCTCGGGTATGCCGCGGACGCTGTCGTGGTCGGTGAGCGCGAGCGCGGCGACGCCCGCGGCCTTTGCCCGGCGGACCAGTTCGGCGGGGGCGAGTTTCCCGTCGGAGTGGCACGAGTGCAGGTGCAGGTCAGCCGGGGCGCCGGCCGGAGGCCGCGGCGGGGGTGCCGTGCGTGGACGCGCCGAGCCGCGGTGCTTCACGGGGCGCCCAGGGGATTGTTCATTCGAGTCCTTCCTTCGGCCGCACCGCTGCCGGCCGTTCTTCGTCCGCCCATGTCCTGCGGCGGATGGGGTGGAGCGGGCGACGGGGTTCGAACCCGCGACTCCAAGCTTGGGAAGCTTGTACTCTACCAGCTGAGCTACGCCCGCCCAATCGGCCGCTTGGTGCCAATTGGGGGCATCATAGCGTCGGCGGGGGAGAAGTCAATATGGAGGGGGCGTCAATCGGCGCGAAACGCGCGGATCGGCGGAGGCAAGCCTGTCAACTGGTCTCGTGAGCAAGACCTTGCTGGTTGTGGTACCTGTCAACTGGTCTCGTGAACGAAACCTTGCCCGTTGTGGCAGTTGAGATGCCTGCCGTCCTGCTGGACCTGCGCGTGCGCGCGGGTCTGTGCCTTGCATTTTTCGCCGTCGCCGCCTATAGTTCGGCGCCGCACGCAGAAGAAGGAGTATCCGGATGCCGATCTACGAGTACCAGTGCGATTCGTGCGGTGCCCAGCGGGAGGTCTTCGTGAGGTCCACCGACGCGCCCCGGCCGAGCTGCCCGTCCTGCCGCAAACGGATGCGCCGCGTGATCTCCCAGACCGCGTTCGTCCTCAAGGGGTCCGGATGGTACGTCACGGACTACCCGAGCGAGGCGCGCAAGAAGGGGATGGACGCGGAGAAACTTCCGGCCGCGGCGCCCGCGGCGGCCGCGGAAGCGAAGAAGAAGGAGCCGGCGAAGCCGGCTGCGCCGGCCGCCCCGGCCGCGCAGGGCGGGGCCAGGGGCCGCAGGAAGAAGCCGTAGCTGGAGCCCCCCGTGAGCCAGCCGCGGCATCCGAACCACCCGCAGCGCCCGCGCCGCGCGCCCGCCTTCGGCGATCTGCAGGCCTCCGAGCTGTTCTGCCCGCGCTGCCAGGCCTCGCGGCCGGTGCGCGAGCGGCTCCTGCTCGTGCTCCCCGACGGCGAGCTGCTCGAGTACCGCTGCGCGGCCTGCGGCACGTCGCTCGGCACCCGCAAGGTCACCGCCCGTCCCCCGGGACGTCTCTCACTGCCCTAGCCCGGATTATTCATCAGGCATGTAACAAAGAGGGGTGCTGCCAGGTATAAGTTGTTGATCTTGCGAGGAAAAACAACTTAACCGAAAGGCCGCACCCCATGACAGAGTGTAGCACACAGCTGAGCTTTGAGGGCAT
>DATDCY010000164.1 GCA_036524115.1 bacterium
GCCTCGCGCTCGCGCGGATCCAGGGCAGTCAGCCGCAGCACCGCCAGCGGCTGCCCGCGCCTCACGGGGTCGCCCGCGCGCAGCGTCACGCGCTCGAGGTGCCCCGCGGTCGGCGCGGCCACGGTGTAACGGTCGCGCGCCCGCGTCCGGCCCTCCTCCTCGATGCCCGCCGCCAGCGGCCCCACCGAGACGGGGGCCGTTTCGACGGCGGCGGGGCGCGGCAGGAAGGCGTAGACGGAGGCGCCCACGAGCGCGACGACGCACGCGCCGAGGAGCAGCCGCCGGCCGGTCGTCTTCATCGCGCGCTCCTTTCTCACTCCCGCGTCTTCAACACCGCCACCAGGTCGAGCTTCCTGATGCGGCCGGCGACCATGATACCCGAGACGAGCGCGGCGGCCAGCGTCACGAGGAACGCGAAGGCGAAAGTCCCGCGCGAGAAGACCAGCGGCAGCCGGTAGAGGTCCGAGGCCACCATGCGTGCGAGCAGCGCCGCCGCCCCGGCGCCGAGCCCGAAGCCCACGGGAATCGCCGCCAGCGTCAGCAGCGCGTGCTCGCCGAGCAGGATCAGCGCGATCTCGCGCCGCGTGAAGCCGAGCACGCGCAGCGAGGCCAGCTCGTGCCCGCGCTCCGAGAGCGAGATGCGCGCGCCGTTGTAGACGATCCCCAGCGCGATGATGCAGGCGAAGGCGACGAGCACCCCGGTCGTCGCGCGCATCGACTGCGCGATCGTCTGCAGGAAGCTCGCGAGCATGGCCTCGCGCACCGCGACCCCCGCCACGGCCGGCGTGCGCTTGAGCTCCGCCGTCAGCGCGGACAGCCGCACCGCGTCGGCCGCGAGGAAGGCCCCGGAGACCGCCGGCCCCTCGCCGAGGAGGCGGTTGAGCGCGCGCAGGTCCATCGTCGCCGTCAGCCCGAAGAGGTCGTCCACTGTCGCGGCCACAAGCGTCTCGCGCACCACGCGCCGCCCCTCGAGGATCTCGACGGTGACCGCGTCCCCGACGGCGAGCCCGAGCAGCCGCGCCAGGGCGTCGGTGAGCACGACCCCCTCGGGCGGGACCTCGACGCGCGCGAGCTGCCGCGTGACCACGCGGCGCAGCTCCCCCGCGGGCTCGACCCCCATCAGCTCGATCCGGCGCGAGCGGTGACCGGCGACGAGCCGGGCGGACACCGCGCGGAACGGCTCCGCCGCCAGCACCCCCGGGAGATGGCGCAGGTCGTCGAGCGCCGACGCCGCGCGCGCCTCGCGCAGGATCACCGTCACGTCCTCGCGCTGCGCCTCGCGAAACTGGATGCGCACCATCCAGTCGATGCAGTCGCCGAAATAGCGCGTCAGCACGAGCATCCCGACCGCCAGCGCGATGCCGGCGGTCGAGAGCAGCGCCTTGGCGCGCCGCCGGGCGAGGTTGCGCACGATCATCCGCGCGGGCGGCGAGAGCAGGCCCGCGACGCCGGAGCGCTCGAAGAGCCCGCGCTTGAACGACGGGGGAGGCTCGGGACGCATCGCCTCGGCCGGAGGCAGGCGCACCGCGCGGCGCACCGCCGACAGCGCGCCGAGGGTCGCCGCGGCCGCGCTGATCGCGGCGGCCAGGCCGACGAGCCCCGGCGAGACCGCGAAGAGCAGACCGGGAAAGTGGAAGAAGCGCGCGTAGAGGTCCGCGAGGTAGGCGGCGAACCACGCCCCGAGCAGGGTCCCGGGCACGGCCCCGGCGAGCACCGCGGCCAGGGCGATCCCGAGGTAGTGCGCGCCGACGGCGGCGTTGGAGTAGCCGAAGGCCTTGAGGACGGCGATCTGGTCGCGCTGCGAGCCCACCAGCCGCGAGAGCACGACGTGGACGAGGAACGCCGCCACGGCCAGGAAGATCGAGGGGAGGTAGAGGCCCGTCACGCGGTCCTGCGCGATCTCGTCCGAGAGGAAGCGGTTGGAAAGCTGCAGGTCGCGCCCGTACGCGCCGAGGCCGCCGTAGCGACCGAGCAGCGCGTCGACGCCCGCGAGGACCGGCGCCTCCGGCGCGCCCGGGGCCAACGCGAGCGAGACGTCGTTGAACGCCCCCTCCAGGTCGAAGAGCGCGGCCAGTGCCTCCCGGCCCACCCAGAGAACGCCGAAGCGCCGGTTGTCGGGGAAGATCTCGAGGCCGCGGATCTCGTAGACGTACTCCGGCGAGAGCGCCACGCCGACCACGGTCAGCTCCTGCCAGCGGCCGTTGACCACCGCGCCGAGGCGCGCGCCGATCTGCAGGCCGTTGGCGTCCGCGAAGCCCTCGCTGACGATGGCCTCCCCCGGCGCGCCCGGCTCGATCCAGCGCCCGCGGCGCAGGTGCAGGTCGTTGAGGATCGGCACGCGCCGCTCCGGGACGGAGACGAGCCTCCCGGTGGCCGGCTCGGGCAGCCCGGGGACGTCCAGGGTGACCTCGGCGACGACGCGCGTCTCGACCGCGGCGACGCCCGGGAGCGCGCGCAGGCGCGCCGCGAGCGCCTCGGGGGCGCGCTTGGCGTGGGCGAAGACGTCCGCGAAGCGGTAGCGCCGGTAGTAGTCGGCCTGCCCCTCGACGAGCGAGACGTAGGCCGAGCGCATCGTCACGAAGGCGGCGATCCCGCACATCGCGACGGCGGCGACGGCCACGAGCTGGCCGCGCAGGTGCCAGAGGTCTCTGGTCAGCTTCCGGTTGAGCGCCTTCACCAGGACAGCTCCGCCGGCGACACGCGCCGCTCGTTCGTTCGGATCTCCGCGATCTCGCCGCTGGAGATCCGGATCACGCGCTCGGCCATCGCGGCGATCGCGGCGTTGTGCGTGATCACGACCGTGAGGGCGCCCAGCTCGCGGTTGACGCGCTCGAGCACCTCGAGCACCAGCTTCCCCGTCGGGTAGTCGAGCGCGCCGGTCGGCTCGTCGCACAGCAGCACGTCCGGGCGCTTGGCCACGGCGCGGGCGATCGCCACGCGCTTCTGCTCGCCGCCGGAGAGCTGGGCCGGGAAGTGGTCGAGGCGCTCGCCGAGGCCGACGAGCCGCAGCGCCTCGGCGGCATCGAGCGGCTCTTTCGCGATCTCGGTGACGAGCGCGACGTTCTCCAGCGCGGTGAGGCTCGGGATGAGGTTGTAGAACTGGAAGACGTAGCCGACGTGCTCGCGGCGAAAGCGCGTCAGCTCGGCGTCGCCGGCCTTCGTCAGCAGGTGGTCGCGGTAGAAGACCTCGCCCTCGCTCGGCACGTCGAGCCCGCCGAGGATGTTCAGCAGCGTCGACTTGCCGCTGCCCGAGGGGCCCAGGAGCACGACGAACTCGCCGGCGAAGAGATCGACGTCGACGCCCCGCAGGGCGTGCACCTCGACGTCGCCCATCCGGTAGACCTTGGAGATGCGGTGGACGTGGAAGACCGCCTCGCGGGCGCGATTCCCTTCGGTCTGGGCCACCGCACACCTCCGCGCCGGTGCAGACGCCTTTGATTTCAAGGTACGCCGCGGGCGCGGGCTGTCAAGCGACGGTCACCTCGCCCCCGTGTGCGCTTTTCGGGCATACTCGCCCCATGACCGACCGGCCCGCGATCCCCGCCATCTCGCGGCGCCCCCGCATGCAGCGCGAGGCGAAGACCGTCGCCGCGATGGCCGACCTCTCCTGCACCGAGCTGCACGGCACGCCCCGGGGCGAGCTGTGCGAGGCGTGCGCGGGGCTGCTGGACTACGCCCTGCTGCGGCTGGCGAAGTGCCCCTTCCAGGAGGGGAAGACGACCTGCGGCAACTGCCGCGTCCACTGCTACAAGCCGGACATGCGCGAGCGCGCCCGCGAGATGATGCGCACCGCGGGGCCGCGCATGCCGCTGCGCCACCCGCTCATGACGCTCTGGCACTTCCTGGACGGCCTGAGGAAGGAGCCGGTCAAGAAGAAGCGTTAGGAGAGGGGGACTGGACGCACTAAGAAGACGGCGGCAGGTGCACCGCCAGCCAGACGCAGGGCGGGTCCGCGCTCGTGGCCTCGACGCGGTGCCGCGCGCGGGCGGGGATCGCCACCCAGTCGCCCGCCGCCAGCTCGACGCGCTCGCCACCTTCGAAGAGCAGCGTCGCGCGCCCCGTGAGCAGCGCCACCCACTCCTCGCCGGCCTGGTCGAACCACTCCCCCGGCGGCGTCGTCTGCCCCGTGGAGACGATGCGCTCGACGCGTGCGCCGTCCCGCGCGAGCAGCTCGTCGAAGCGCTCGCGGCCGCCGGGCGCCGTCGCGTCGTCGAAGAGATTGCCGCGCCTGCCCGGCCCCGCCATCGCGCCCGCCCCTACTTCCCGCGGTCGTGCTCGCGGATCTCGACCCGGCGGATCTTGCCGCTGATCGTCTTGGGCAGCTCCGCGACGAACTCGACGACCCGCGGGTACTTGTACGGCGCGGTGACGCGCTTCACGTGGTCCTGCAGCTCCTTCGCCAGTTCGGGCGAGCCGGTGCGGCCCTTCGCGAGCACGATCGTCGCCTTGACGACCTGCCCGCGGTCGGCGTCGGGGACGGCCGTCACCGCGCACTCGAGGACCGCCGGGTGCTCGAGCAGCGCGCTCTCGACCTCGAAGGGACCGATGCGGTAGCCGGAGGACTTGATGACGTCGTCGGCGCGCCCGATGAACCAGAGGTAGCCGTCCTCGTCGCGCCAGGCCATGTCGCCGGTGAAGTAGACGCCGTCGTGCCAGACCCGGCGGGTGAGCGCCTCGTCGCCGTGGTAGCCGAGGAACATCCCCACGGGACGCCCGGCGGCGGTGCGCACGACGATCTGCCCCTCCTCGCCGACCTCGACGGGCCGGCCGTCTTCGCCGACGAGCTCCACGCCCCAGCCCGGCGAGGGCAGGCCCATCGACCCCGGCTTCGGCTCGAGCCAGGGCCAGGTGGCGGCGAGCACGACCGTCTCGGTCTGCCCGTAGCCTTCCATGAGCCGCAGGCCCGTGGCCGCCAGCCACTGCTGGTAGACCTCCGGGTTGAGCGGTTCGCCGGCGACGGTGCACCAGCGCAGCGCCGAGAAGTCGTACGCCTTGAGGTCCTCCTTGATCAGGTAGCGGAAGACCGTCGGCGGCGCGCAGAACGAGGTCACCTTGTGGCGCGCCAGCACGGTGAGCAGGTCCCTCGCCACGAAGGCGTCCATGTCGTAGACGAAGACCGCCGCGCCGCAGAGCCACTGGCCGTAGATCTTCCCCCAGGCGGCTTTCGCCCAGCCGGTGTCGGCGACGGTCAGGTGCACCCCACCCGGGGAGAGGTTGTGCCAGAAACGCGCGGTGACCAGGTGGCCGAGCGGGTACGTGTGGTCGTGGAGCACCATCTTCGGCAGACCGGTGGTGCCGGAGGTGAAGTAGATCAGCAGCGGGTCGGCGCCCCCCGCCGCCGCGGCCCCCGCGGGCCGCGCGAACGCCGCCGGCGC
>DATDCY010000165.1 GCA_036524115.1 bacterium
ACGGCGGCGGTCAGGCCGTCGCGCCGGCCCCGGCCGCCACGGGGGAGACCGAGCCGGCCACGGCAGCGCGGTCCACTGACCCGTGCGAACGCTGCCATGCGGAGGGCGGCATGGCGGGGGCAAAGGCAGTCGGTCAGGGCGGGCACCCGGTGGGCATCACCCCCGGCCAGGACTACGGGCCCGATCTGCCGCTCTTCGATCCTGCCGGCCGCCGCCGGCCGCGCGGAAGGATCGCCTGCGCGACCTGCCACGAGCCGCACCGCTGGGAACCGCCGGGCGGCTCCGGGGGCGGCTCGAAGGCGGCGACGAGCTTCCTGCGCCTCGGTGCGGACGGCTACGCGCCGCTGTGCTTCCCGTGCCACGCCGACAAGTCGATGGTCGTCGGGACGGACCACGACCTGCGCGTGACGGCCCCCCGCGCGGTCAACCTCGCCGGCGAGAACGCCGAGGCCAGCGGGGTCTGCGGCGCCTGCCACGCCGTGCACGACGCGCCCTCGGCGTTCGCGCTCTGGGACCGCCGCTACGGCAGCGGCTGGGACGAGCGCAGCCGGATCTGCACCGGGTGCCACCAGCCGAACAACGAGCAGGGCGCGCACGTGCCGCCGCGGACCGACGTGCACCTGGTGAACTACCCGGGCCGCGGCATGGTGAACCGACTGTTCACGCCGACCAGGTCGGTGACCGGCGGGAAGAAGGACATCCTGCTGTTCGCCGAGGACGGCACCCCGGCGGAGAACGGCTATCTCTCCTGCGCCTCCTGCCATGACGTGCACCGCTGGGAGAGCGACGTCAGCAGTTCGGGCGCGGGCGTCCCGGTCGAGGGCGACCTGGCGAACAGCTTCCTCCGCGTGCCGCCCTCGGGACTCCAGGACACCCTGTGCGCGGACTGCCACGGGGCCTCGCTGCTCGAACACTACCGCAACTACCACTATCCGGAAGGCAAGTAAGCCCGGGTCGGCAGCGAGGCCCTGACGCGCCCCAGCTGCGTTGCTCCTCGCCTCGCTTGTGCGGCGTACACCAGTACGCCTCCGCGCGGGCTTGTCGCTGCCTTGCTGGGACGCACCAGGACGCTCTCTGCCGACTCGGGCAGACCGTGACAGTCGGGCCCGGGCAGCTCAGGACCGTGCGGCCCGCGCCGCGCAACAATGCCGGGACGCTCCCTGCCGACTCGGACAGACCGTGACGGGCCGGCTTGGGCTCTATCCGAGCAGGTGCGGGAGGATCGCCGGGAGGTCGCGGACGGACGCGATCGCGAAATCCGCCGCCGGCGACGGGCCCGGCGCGCCCACGAGGACGGTGCGCATCCCCAGGTGCCGCGCCGGCGCGAGGTTGCGCTCCAGGTCATCGAGGAGGATGGCCCGCGCGGCCGGGGCGTGGAGGCGCTCGAGGACGGCCCGGTAGGTCGCCGGCTCCGGCTTCGGCCGGAAGCCGAGCGCGACGATGTCGAAGATCTCCGAGAAGAGCCCGTCGAGCCCGAGCGCGGCCAGCACCGCCAGTGCGTGGCGGCGCGAGCCGTTCGTGAAGATCGAGCGGCGCCCGGGCAGCGCGGCGACCACGGCGCGCAGGCCGGCATCGGGGGACAGGAAGTCGCCGACCGGCACCGCGTGGACGAAGTCCAGGTAGTGGTGGGGCTCGGTGCCGTGCTCCTCCATGAGCCCGACGAGCGTGATCCCGTACTCGTCGTGGTAGCGGTTGCGCAAGGCGTCCGCCGCCGCCGCATCCAGCCCGATGTGGCGCGCGAGGAACTCGTTGATCCGGGCGTCGACAGCGCCGAACAGGCCGGTCTCCGGCGGGTACAGGGTGTTGTCAAGATCGAAGAGCCACTCGCGCTCGGCTGGCACGGGCGCATCATACCAGAGGGTCCGCCCCGCGATGTCACGCGAGCGGCGCCGGTGGTATAGTAAACACTTGCGACGGGACACAGACGGGAGGCACCGATGGAAGTAGTCCGGCAGTTCGTCGACCTGTTCCTCCACCTGGACCGGCACCTGGCGGGGGTCATCCAGGACTACGGCGTCTGGACCTACCTGATCCTGTTCCTGATCGTCTTCTGCGAGACCGGCCTGGTCGTGACGCCGATCCTGCCCGGCGACTCGCTGCTCTTCGCGGCCGGGGCCCTGGCCGCCGGGACGTCGCTCGACGTCGGCTGGCTGCTGGCGCTGCTGATCGTCGCCGCGGTCGCCGGCGACACGCTCAACTACTGGATCGGCCATCACATCGGGCCGCGCATCTTCACCAGCACCACGTCGCGGCTGCTCAACCGCGAGTACCTGGACCGCACCCACCGCTTCTACGAGCGGCACGGGGGCAAGACGATCATCATCGCGCGGTTCATGCCGATCATCCGCACGTTCGCGCCGTTCGTGGCCGGGATCGGCAGCATGAGCTATGGGCGCTTCCTGCTCTACAACGTGGCCGGCGGCGTGGCCTGGGTGGTGGCCTTCGTCGTCGGCGGGTATTACTTTGGCAACATCCCGGTGGTCAAGCGCAACTTCACGCTCGTGATCATGGCGATCATCGTGATCTCGGTGCTGCCGGGGGTCATCGAGTTCGCGCGGCGCCGCTGGGGGGCGGCCGCGGTGGAGGAACGGCAGTCATGAGAACGCTCGTCGCGGCAGTGGTGGCGGCGGCCGTGCTCGCCGCCGGGGCGGGGTCCGGCGCGGCCGCGGTCCGGGACCTCAACACCATCAAGGAGGGCGACACCATCCCGGCGGTCAAGGGGCGGTCGGTCTCGGGCGACGAGATCGACGTCGGCGCGCTGATCGGCAAGCGGGTGATCGTGCTCGCCTTCTGGTCGATCTACTGCAAGCCGTGCGTCGAGGAGATCTCGAGCCTCATCCGGCTGCAGGAGCAGCTCGGCGGGGACAAGCTGGAGGTCATCGGGATCAACGCCGACACGGAGGTGGGGGTGGCGCGCGTGCGCACCTTCATGGCGCGCTTCGAGGAGTTCGAGAAGCGCAAGGTCAACTACCCGGTCATCTTCGACGAGAACGGCGCGATCTCCAAGCTCCTCGGCGTGGGCTTCCTCCCGACCGTCCTCTCCGTGAACCTCAAGGGCCAGGTCGAGAAGATCTTCATGGGCTTCGAGGAGAAGAGCGAGCAGGAGATCTTCACCGGCATCAAGCGCCTGCTGCCGCTGGAAGGGGAGCAGCCGCCCGAGGCGGAGAACGTCACGGTCTTCTCGGTCGAGGCCGTCGTCCCGCTCTGCGGGTTCTACGACAGCCGCGGCTGGAAGGGGAGCTTCCAGCAGAACTACGACCTCTCCAAGGAGCTCGAGCGCATCGCCGAGGTCGCCCGGCGCAAGGCGCTGAAGCTGGGGCTGCGCGAGGCGCTCGCCTCGCTCGGCGTGAGCCTGCTGCACGGCACGGACGACGATGGGTGCTTCACCCGGCTGGGCGTGAGGCTCGCCGACGACCCCTTCGCCATCCCGGACAACCTCACCAACCTGCTCGCGGCGCTGCCGGTCGACCGGCTGGCGAAGGTGGTGGAGTCCCAGGAAGACTACCTCGACGGCGAGTACCACGTGGTGGAACGGGTGGCCGTCACGATGGACGATCTCAAGTCCGAGCTGGAGAAGGCCAAGGTGTCGCTCACCTCGCGGACCATCACCTTCTCGGCGGTGAACCTGCGGCGGACCGACCAGGCCCGCTTCGAGCAGGCGCTGCTGCGCCAGTCGCGCTACGTCGGCTTCGCGAGCTACCCGACCTACTCGATCTACACCACCACCGAGGCCTTCGCCGAGGAGGTGCGGCGCATGGACTTCGGCGGGGTCAAGCTCTTCGTCGAAGAGGCCGAGGGCGACCGCATCGAGGTCGAGGCCTGGAAGTAGGCGGCGCCGCCGCCGGGCCTTCCGGCCGCCCGGCGTTTGTGGTATAAGGATCGTCCTGCCGTCCGGCGCCCAGGGCCGGCGGCGGCGGACCAGACGTGGGGATGTAGCTCAGCTGGGAGAGCGCCGCGTTCGCAACGCGGAGGTCAGGGGTTCGATCCCCCTCATCTCCACCACCCTCGCACCCGATACGGGCCCGTCTGCCGCGTCAGGCTCCTCCCGGCTCCCTGCGACGGCCACCAGGCCGTCTCAGTCGCCGGATCGTCGCCTTTCTTGCATCCGGACCCGTCTCGGGCGCGAGGGCGTGCACGGGCACGGGCCGGCCCGTCTGCGGCGTCGCACTCCTCCCGGCTCCCTGCGGCGACCACCAGGTCGCCTCGGTCGCCGGATCGTCGCGCTTCTTGCATCCGGACCCTTCTCCCGCGCGAGGGCGTGCACGGGAATGGGCCGGCCCATGAACGGTGCGGGCACGTCGCCCTCGCTTCGCTGGGCAACGGACCTGACACCTGGTGCGAAGAGTCCGCGGGCGGACCGCCGAGAAGGGGCCAGATGCAAGGCGGGCGAATCCTGAGGAATGAGGCGGCCTGTCGTGGC
>DATDCY010000166.1 GCA_036524115.1 bacterium
GCGGCCGCCCCCGCGCCGGCGCCGGCGGCGCCGGGCGCGGCGGACGAGGATCGCGCCGCCGACGCCTCGCTGACGCTGCGCTCGCTCTCGGAGACCGTCCGCGTCGACATCCGCAAGCTCGACAATCTCATGAACATCGTCGGCGAGCTGGTCATCACCAAGACGACGATCGGGCAGATCAGCCGCGAGCTGGTCGGCCAGGCGGGCCTCGCCGGCGCCGGCGGCGACCTCCAGAAGTCCTCGCGCATCCTCGAGCGCAACCTGCGCGAGCTGCAGCAGGCGGTGATCAACGCGCGCATGGTGCCGGTCGGGCAGGTCTTCTCGCGCCTGAACCGGGTGGTGCGCAAGATCTCGCGGGACTTCGGCAAGCGCGTCGACCTGCGCGTGCACGGGGAGGAGACCGAGCTGGACAAGCTGGTCGTGGAGGACCTCGCCGACCCGCTGCTGCACCTGGTGCGCAACTCCCTCGACCACGGGATCGAGCTGCCCGAGGAGCGCCAGCGGGCGGGCAAGCCCCCGCAGGGGACGATCGAGCTGCGGGCGGAGCAGCGCGGGAACCACATCGTGCTCGAGATCGAGGACGACGGCGCCGGCATTGATCTGGAGCTGGTGCGCGAGACGGCGGTGCGCAAGGGCCTGCTCGCCCCCGGGGACGCCCCGGAGGAGCGCCAGCTGCTGGACCTGCTCTTCCTCCCGAGCTTCTCGACGAAGGGCTCGGCCAGCCAGGTCTCGGGCCGCGGGGTCGGGATGGACATCGTCAAGACGAACGTCGCGCGGCTCGGGGGCATGATCGACATCGAGACCGAGCGCGGCGTCGGGACGCGCTTCACGATCGTGCTGCCGATCACGCTCGCGATCATCCAGGCGCTGCTCGTCGGGGTCGGACGCGAGATGTACGCGATTCCGCTCAACGCGATCCTCGAGAGCAACCGGGTCACGCGCGAACAGGTCCGCACCGTGGAAAAGCGCGAGGTCATCCGGCTGCGCGACGTCACGCTGCCGCTGCTGCGGATCTCCGAGCTCTTCGAGGTCCCGGACGCGGGCCGGAGCGACAAGTTTTACGTCGTCGTCGTCGGGCTCGCCGAGAAGCGGCTCGGGCTGGTGGTCGACTCCCTGCGCGGGCAGCAGGAGGTGGTGATCAAGTCCGTCGGCTCGGTGTTCCGCAACACGCCGGGGGTCGCCGGCGCGACCGAGCTCGGGGACAAGCGGGCGATCCTCGTCCTCGACGTGGGTGCGCTGATCGAGGAAGCGACGCGTCGCTGAGGCGGGAGGTGAGCGGGATGGAAGAGGCGCGGGAGCTCGAGGAGATCGCCGCCGGCGCGGCGGAAGGCGGGCCGCGGGGCGCCGCCGCGGCGTCGGGGCAGGTCGAGCTGCTCGGCTTCCGGCTGGCGGACGAGGAGTACGGGATCGACATCCTCGAGGTCAAGGAGATCATCCGCCTCCAGCCGATCACGGCCGTGCCGCGCTCACCCGCGTGGATCAGGGGGATCGTCACCCTGCGCGGCGTGATCGTGCCGATCTTCGACCTGCGCCGCCGCCTCGGGCTCGCGGAGATCGAACAGGGCGCGGACGCGCGGATCGTGGTCGCCTACCGGGGCGACGAGTTCGCCGGCCTCATCGTCGACCGGATCACCCAGGTCGTGCGCACCTCCGCCGACCGCATCGAGCCGCCGCCGCACACGATCGGCCTGGCCGAAGCCGAGTACCTGCGCGGCGTGGTGCGGCTCGAGGACCGCCTGGTGATCCTGCTCAATCTCGCCCGGGTCCTCGAGGTCGGCACGTGACGCCGGAGGACGGGCGTGAGACGCGCATTATCCGCTGCCCCGCCTGCCAGCGGTACTACCGCGTGGCCGGCGCCGCGCCGGCCGCGGGCACGCGGATGCGTTGCACCAAGTGCGGGAACGTCTTCGCGTTCGGCGCGCCGCCGGCGTCGCCCGCTGCCGCCCGCCCCGCCGCCGCCGC
>DATDCY010000167.1 GCA_036524115.1 bacterium
GGCATCGATCGCGGCCGTGCTGCTCGTCGCGTGCGGCGGGAGAGCGCTACGAGCGGCTGCTGCGCGAGCGCTCGGGGCGGGCGCCACTGGCATATGTCACGGGCGAGCGCGAGTTCTGGTCGCTGCGTCTGGCCGTCGACGCGCGCGTGCTCGTGCCGCGCCCCGAGACCGAAACCCTCGTGGAGGCCGCGCTGGCGCGGGTCGGGGGGGCCGCGCGGATCGCCGACCTCGGCACCGGCTCCGGGGCGGTGGCCATCGCGCTGGCGGTGGAGCTGCCGTTGGCGCGGCTCTGGGCGGTGGACCGCTCCGCCGCCGCGCTCGAGGTCGCGCGTGGCAACGCCGCGACGCACGGCGTCGCGGGGCGCATCTCGTTTCTCGCGGGGGACCTCTGCGGGCCGCTGGCGTCGCTGGCCGGCACGCTGGACGCCGTGGTCTCGAACCCGCCGTACGTGCCGACGGCGCAGATCGAGTCGCTCCAGCCGGAGGTCCGCGACCACGAGCCGCGACTCGCGCTCGACGGCGGGCCCGACGGCCTCGCGGTGATCGGGCGCATCGTGGCGCAGGCGCCGCCGCTGCTGCGCCCGGGCGGGCTGCTGCTCCTGGAGGTGGGGGCGGGGCAGGCGCCCGCGGCCGCGGCGCTGCTCGCCGGTGGCGGGGCGTTCGAGACGATCGAGCGCCTGCCCGACCTCGCCGGCATCGAGCGCGTCGTCGCGGCGCGGCGGCGCGGCTGAGGGCTGGCATGGACAGCATCACGGTCAGGGGCGGCGCCAGGCTCCGGGGCGAGGTGCGCGTCGGCGGGGCCAAGAACGCGGCGCTGCCGATCCTCGCCGCGACGCTGCTGGCGCCGGGCGGGCACCGGGTGCGCAACGTGCCGCGGCTGCGCGACGTCGACACCATGGGGCGGCTCCTCACGGTCCTCGGGGCGCGCGTCGAGCGCGACGGCGGGGACCTGCGCATCGACATGGGCCCGCACAGCGGCGAGGAGGCGCCCTACGACCTCGTCAAGACGATGCGCGCCTCCGTGCTCGTGCTCGGGCCGCTGCTGGCGCGCACCGGGCGCGCGCGCGTCTCGCTGCCCGGGGGCTGCGCGATCGGGGAGCGCCCCGTGAACCTGCACCTGGCGGCGATGCGGGCGCTCGGCGCGGAGATCGCGCTCGAGCACGGCTACATCAGCGCGCGGGCGCAGCGGCTGCGCGGCGCCCGCATCCACTTCGAGAAGCAGACGGTCACCGGCACCGAGAACGCGCTCATGGCGGCGGTGCTGGCGGAGGGGACGACGGAGATCGGCAACGCGGCCTGCGAGCCGGAGGTCGCCGACCTGGCGCGCGCGCTCGCCGGCATGGGCGCGCGCATCGCGGGCGCGGGCACGCCGACGGTCACCGTGGAGGGCGTCGCGGATCTGGCGCCGATCAACCACACGGTGATGCCCGATCGGATCGAGGCCGGGACCCTGATGCTGGCGGCGGCGATCACGCGGGGCGACGTGCTCGTGGAGGGCGCGGAGCCCGCGCACCTCGGCGCCGTCATCGCCAAGCTCCGCGAGGCGGGGGCACGGGTGGAGGAGACGCCGCGGGGCGTGCGCGTCGAGGGCCCGGGACGGCCGCGGGCCGTGGACATCAAGACCGGTCCGTACCCCGAGTTTCCGACGGACATGCAGGCGCAGTTCATGGCGCTGCTGGCCGTCTCGCGCGGGCTCGGCGTCGTCCACGAGACGATCTTCGAGAACCGCTACGTGCACGTCGCCGAGCTCAAGCGGCTCGGCGCCGAGATCACGCTCGACGGCGCCCTGGCGCTCGTGCGCGGCCGCCCGGCGCTCTCGGGAGCGCGCGTGATGGCGACGGACCTGCGGGCCAGCGCCTCGCTGGTGCTCGCGGGGCTGCGCGCCGAGGGCGAGACCGTCATCGCGCGCGCCTACCATCTCGACCGGGGGTACGAGCGGCTCGACGAGAAGCTCGCCGGGGTCGGCGCGACGACCGGGCGCATCCGCGAGAATCCGTAGGTGGCAGCAGCTGCCAGGGAGGGGACAGGCGCATGAAGACCGTTCGCACCGGGGATCGCGAGTTCCGCGAGATGCTCACCTATCTCGAGCGGCGCGGCCGGCGGGACGCCTCCGCCGTCGAGGAACCGGTCGCCGAGATCCTGCGCGACGTCCAGGAGCGCGGGGACGAGGCGGTCGCGGCCTACACCGAGCGCTTCGACCGCATCCGGCTGCGTCCCGAGGGCTTCGCGGTGGGGCGCAAGGAGGTGCGGCAGGCGTACCGGAAGGTCGGCCGCGACGTGCTGGCGATGTTCGAGGAGTCGGCGGCGCGCATCCGCGCCTTCCACGAGCGCCAGCGCGCCGAGTCGTGGTTCGAGGCGTCCGACGACGGCACGCTGCTCGGCCAGCTGGTGACGCCGATCGCGCGGGTCGGCCTCTACGTCCCCGGCGGCAAGGCGGCCTACCCCAGCTCGGTGCTGATGAACGCGATCCCCGCGCAGGTCGCCGGGGTGCGCTCGCTGGCGATCTGCACGCCGGCGCCGGGCGGGGTCCTCAACCCGCACGTGCTGGTGGTGGCCGACATGCTCGGGCTCGAGGAGATCTACCGGATCGGCGGCGCCCAGGCGATCGGCGCCATGGCCTACGGCACCGCGACCGTCCCGCGCGTGGACAAGATCGTCGGCCCCGGCAACATCTTCGTGGCCACGGCCAAGAAGATGGTCTTCGGGGAGGTCGACATCGACATGGTGGCGGGCCCGAGCGAGATTCTCATCCTCGCCGACGGCGCGGCCGACCCGCGGCAGATCGCCGCCGACCTGCTCTCGCAGGCCGAGCACGACGAGCTGGCGACCTGCGTGCTGGTGACGGACTCGCCGAAGCTCGCGCAGCGCGCGCTGGTGGAGGTCGAGCGGCAGGTGGACGCGCTGCCACGCCCGGACATCGCGCGGACCGCCCTGCGCGGGCAGGGGCTGATCATGATCGTGCGCGACCTGCGCGAGGGCATGGACGTGGCCAACGCGGTCGCCCCGGAGCACTTCGAGCTGCTCGTCGAGGAGCCGCTGGGGCTGCTGCCGCTCATCCGCAACGCCGGCAGCGTCTTCCTCGGGGCCTACACGCCCGAGGCCCTCGGCGACTACCTGGCCGGGCCGAACCACGTCCTGCCGACGGGGGGCACGGCGCGGTTCTTCTCGACGCTTGGCACCCCCGAGTTCCAGAAGCGCTCGAACATCATGGCCTTCTCGCGGGAGCAGTTCGAGGCGCTCGCGGGGAAGGTGGTGCGCTTCGCGCGGCTCGAGGGGCTCGAGGCGCACGCCCGCTCGGTGCTCGCGCGCGGGAGGAAGGCGTGAGCGTCGCGCCGGGGCGCTTCCTGCGCCCGGAGATCGCCGCCCTGAGCGCCTACGAGGCGGAGGCCCCCGGCCGGCTCGTCAAGCTCGACGCGAACGAGAATCCCTGGCCGCCCCCCCCGGAGCTGCGCGAGCGCATCGGCGCGGCCGCGGCGGCCCTCGAGCTCAACCGCTATCCCGACCCCGAGGCGGCCGCGCTGCGTTCGCTGCTGGCCGCGCGGGCGGGCTGGGCGCGCGAGGGCATCCTCCTCGGGAACGGCTCGGACGAGCTGATCGTCCTGCTGCTCGCCGCCTGCGGCGGGGAGGGCGCGACGCTGCTCGTGCCGACGCCGACGTTCTCGATGTACCGGCACATCGCCGTGACGATGGGCTGGCGGGTGGAGGAGGTGCCGCTCGCCCCCGGCTTTGCGCTCGACGAGGCGGCGCTGCTCGCCCGCGCCGCGGCCTCGGCGCCGCGGCTGAGCGTGTTCGCCTCGCCCAACAACCCGACCGGGAACCTCTTCGACCGCGGGGTGCTCGAACGCTACCTGCGGGCGGCACCCGGGCTTGTGGTCATCGACGAGGCCTACCACGACTTCGCCGGGGAGAGCGTGGTGGGCCTGCTGGCGCGGCACGAGAACCTCGTCGTGCTCCAGACGCTCTCGAAGATCGGCCTCGCGGCGTTGCGGCTCGGGATCCTGCTGGCGTCACCGGGCCTGGCGGCGGAGCTCAACAAGGTGCGCCTCCCCTACAACGTGGGCTCGTTCCCGCAGGCGGCAGCCGCCGCCGTCCTGGGCGCCCCGGGTTTCCTCGAGGGGCAGCTGCGGGCGCTGCGCGCGGAGCGCGCGCGCCTCGCCGCGGCGATGAGCGCCATGGCCGGGGTGACCGTGCACCCGAGCGACGCGAACTTCATCCTCTTCCGGACGCCGCACCCGTCCCGCGCCGTCTTTGACGGCTTGCGTGAGCGGGGGGTGCTGGTGCGCGACCTCGGCGGACGGCCCGGTCCGCTTCACGGCTGCCTGAGGGTCACGGTGGGCACGCCGCAGGAGAACGGGACGTTCCTCGGCGCGTTGCCGGAGGCCCTGGCCGTCGCGGCTTCCCGGGCCAGGGATCGGGCGTAAGAGGCAGCTGCCGGAGGTCCCCGGTGGGACGCCGGCGTGCGCCATTTCACGCAATGCCTGCGCGAGGTTCTGCACCGGCTTCGGGCGCATGGTTGTAATGGGTCATAATTGCAGGTGAATTTTATCGTGACGTCCGGCACGGAAAGTGCTAGCATCTATTAGCATATGAGGTGGCGTGCTTCAGTGCTCGCTGGCACGGCATGGCTGGCGATGGCGGTTCTCTGTGGTCCGGGTGACGTCCTGGCCGCGGCCGCCACGGTGATCGTCCATCCCCCGGACATGGCGGCGCTCACGGGGGCCGGAGCGATCGACGTGCTCGGGTGGAACGGCAGCGGCGCGGCGCTCCCCGTCACCGTGAAGGGGCCGGCCGAGCCGCGCGACTACCCCGCGGGGACCGGGGCGTTCAAGGTCCAGGTCAAGCTCTCGCCCGGCGAGAACTCGATCACCTACGGCGGCACGACGCTTCGGGTCTACCTCGCGGCCCCCAAGGAGAAGGCGCCGCCGGCCTTTTCCGCACCCGATCCGCACGCGACGGACAACGGCTGTGAGGATTGTCACGCGTTCAAGGACGGGGCGGCCGCGCTCCAGGAACCGGCCCCGGGGCTCTGTCGCCGCTGCCATGACGACATGCTCAAGGACAAGGCCGGCAAGCCCCTCGCGGTCCCGCACCCGCCCGCTGCGGACGGCGACTGCCTCTCGTGCCACGTGTTCCATCGACGCTCGATCAAGCACCTCCCCGCCGAGGCGAAGCGGGCGCTGTGCTTCGGGTGCCACGACGACTTCACCGGCGGCGGCAAGAAGCGGATGCACGCGCCGGTCGCCGCCGGCGACTGCACGGGCTGTCACGGCGCGCACGGGGGGGCGGTGAAGGCGCTGCTCCCGGCGACCGACGTCAAGCTCTGCCTGCTCTGCCACGCCGACCCCTCGAAGAAGAAGAAAGGGGGCGCCTGGGCGGTCGCGCACCCGGCGCTCGACGACGGCTGCGCATCCTGCCACATGCCGCACGTCTCCGACAACGCGAAGCTGCTCAAGAAGCCCCAGGCGCAGGTCTGTGCCGACTGCCACGATCCCTTCCCGCGCCAGGAGGACGGCAAGGACCTGGTCGTTCACAGCCCCGTCGACGAAGGGGACTGCTCGTCCTGTCACGGCGTGCACGGTGCGGATGTCAAGAAGCTGCTGGTGGCCGACGGCAAGGCGCTGTGCGTGAAGTGCCACGACGATCCGTCCCAGGGGCCGGGCGGCGCCGCCTGGGCCGTGCCGCACCCGGCGCTCGACGACGGCTGCCTCAGCTGCCACCGGCCCCACGTCGCGCCGGCGGCCGGCATGCTCAAGAAGGCTCAGGGCTCGCTGTGCATCGACTGCCACGATCCCTTCCCCCCGCCCGCGGCGGGCGGCAGCATGCACGGGCCGGTGATGGAGGGCCGGTGCTCGGGCTGCCACGGGCCGCACGGCGCCCCGGTCGCCAAGCTGCTGGCCGCCGCGCCCGAAAAGGCGCTCTGCCTCAAGTGCCACAAGGACCCATCGCTGGACGGGGACGGGGTGGCGTGGGCGGTGCCGCACCCCGGGCTGGACGACGGCTGCCCCGCCTGCCACCGGCCGCACGTGGCCCCGGGACCGCGCCTGCTGGCGAAGCCCGAGGCCGAGCTCTGCGCCGGCTGCCATGAGAACAAGAACGTGAACGCGGACGGGAACGAGTGGGAGGCGCCCCACTCGCCGGTGAAGAGCGGCCTCTGCGGCGCCTGTCACGGGCCGCACGGCGCCCCGCAGAAGGCGCTGCTGCAGTTGCCGGCGACGCTCCTGTGCATGGTGCAGTGCCACAGCGAGGAGGTCCACGGCCGCCACCGCTCCACGAAGCTCGACCCGGAGACGAACCAGCCCGCGAGCAAGCTGGCGACTCTCCCCGCCGACTTCCCCGTGGAGGCGGCCGACGATGACGTCTTCGTCCTCGGCTGCCTCGGCTGCCACAAGCCGCACGGCTCCGACAACGGCTTCATGCTGCCGGAGTCCGAACAACTGTTCTGCGCGAAGTGCCACCAGTTCTAGAGGTGGCCGCGGCCGCGCCGCCGTCCGTTCGCTAGCCGGCGGGGACCTCCGCCAGCGCCTCGCGCAGCGCGCCGAGGAACCGGTCGTTCTCCTCGGGCGTCCCGACGGTCACCCGCAGGTACCTCGGGTATCCGTAGTTGGCCACGGGCCGCGCGATCACGCCGCGGCGCAGCAGGGCCTGGTACACCGTCCCGCCGTCGCGCCCGAGCCCCACGAGCAGGAAGTTCGCCTCGGAGGGGACCACCTCGAGCCCCTGCCCGGACAGCGCGCCGGCCAGCCGCTCGCGCTCGCGCTTGTTGACGCGCACGACGCGCCGCAGGTGCCGCTCGTCGCCGAGGGCGGCGAGGGCCGCGACCTGGGCGAGGTGATTGGTGTTGAAGGGTTCGCGCACCTTGTTCATCTCGAGGACGTGCTCCGGCGGCCCCACGAGGTAGCCGATGCGCAGCCCGGCGATCCCGTAGGCCTTGGAGAAGGTGCGCAGGCAGAAGACGGGCAGCCCCGCGCGCACCCGGCGCAGCGTGTCCGGAAAGGTGCGCCGCGCGACGTACTCGTAGTACGCCTCGTCGAAGACCGCGATGACCCCGGGGGGCAGGGCGCCGAGGAAGCGCTCGACCTCCCGCTCGGTGACGAACGTCCCCGTCGGGTTGTTGGGATTGGCGACGAAGACGAAGCGCGTGCGCGGCGTCACCGCAGCGGCCATCGCCGCCAGGTCGTGCGTGTGCGCGCGCATCGGCACCACGACGTTCACGCCGCCCGCGGCCTGCGTCGCCAGCTGGTAGACGACGAAGGCGCCGGCCGCCGAGACCACCTCCTCGCCCGGTCGCAGGAAGGTGCGCACCGCGATGTCGATGACCTCGTTCGAACCGTTGCCGAGGAGGATCGACTCCGGCGGCACCTCCAGGCGGGCCGCCAGCGCGCGCGTCAGTTCGTAGGCGCTGCCGTCGGGGTAGCGGTTGATCTCCGCGAGCGCGGCGCGCACCGCCCTGACCACCTTCGGCGAGGGGCCCAGCGGGTTCTCGTTCGAGGCGAGCTTGATGGTGGAACTCAGCCCGAGCTCCCGCTCCAGCTCCGCCATCGGCTTGCCGGGGACGTAGGGCTTGATCGCGGCGATGTGCGGCGGTACCAGGCTCATCTCTCTTGTGCCTCCCGGTTGGTGGGGTACGACCCGAGGACCTTGAGCACAGAACAGGAGTGGCGCAGCCGCCCGAGGACGGCCTGGACGGCGGGGTCGGCCCGGTGGCCCTGGAAGTCCACGAAGAAGACGTAGTCCCAGGCGCGGCGGCGCGAGGGGCGCGACTCGATCTTCGTCAGGTTGATCCCCTTCTTCGCGAAGGGCTGGAGGATGTCGTGGAGCGCGCCGATGCGGTCCTTGATGGAAAAGAGGATCGACGTCGTGTCGCGCCCGGTCGGCTGGTGCTCGCGGCGGCTGACGACGAGGAAGCGCGTCACGTTGTCGTGGCGGTCCTCGATGTTACGGCGCACCGCGCGCAGCCCGTAGAGCTCGCCGGCCAGGCGGCTGGCGATCGCGGCGCCCGCGGGGTCCGCGGCCGCCCGGCGCGCCGCCTCCGCGGTGCTCGAGACCTCCTGGACGGGGACCTCGGGGAGGTGCCCCTGGAGCCACTCGGAGCACTGCGCGACCGGCTGCGGGTGCGAGTACAGGACCCGGATGTCCTGGAGCTTCCCGCTGCGCGAGAGCAGGTGGTGGTGCACGACCAGGACCACCTCCGTGAAGATCGTCAGCGGGGACTCGAGGAACATGTCGAGCGTGTGGTTGACCACGCCCTCGGTGGAGTTCTCCACCGGCACCACCCCGAACGCTGCCTCGTCGCGCTCGACGGCGCGGAAGACCTCGCGGATGCTCGTCTTGGGCAGCGCGCGCGCGGCGGAGCCGAAGACGTGGCGGCAGGCCTGGTGCGTGAAGGTGGCCTGCGGGCCGAAGTACGCGACGGTGAGCGGCTCCTCGAGCTGGTGCGAGGCCGCGAAGATCTCGCGGTAGATGCCCCGCAGCGACTCGTTGGGAAAGGGGCCGGGATTGGCGGCCTCGATCCGCGCGAGGACCTCTTCCTCGCGGCGCGGGTCGACGACCTCCAGGCCGCGTTCCTTCTTGAGATCGCCGATGACGCGGACCACGGCCGCGCGCTGGTTGAGCAGGGTGACGATGCGTCGGTCGATCCCGTCGATCCGCTCGCGGCACAGCGCCAGCCGCCCGCGGGCGGCACCCCGGCGAGCAGCGCCCATCAGCGGGGGAAGCAGGGCGGGCGGCAAGCGCCGCCCGCGCCCGGTACAAACGCGTGCCGCGTCAGCAGCACCGGCCGGAAGTGGCCCCGCCCAGCGGCCGCGAGGCGGTCACCTTGAAGCCGCTGCGCCAGACCGAATCGGTGTAGTCCACGCTCACCGCCCCGACCTGGGCCTCCAGGTCGTCGTCGATGAGCACCTTCAGCGGCTGGAACTCGTAGATCTTGTCCTTTTCCTTCGGTGCGTCCAGCACCAAGCCCAGCGAGGGCCCCCCTCAGCCGTGGGAGAGGATGACGCGGACCGCGAGGTCCGACTTGTTCTCCTTGAGATACTCGAGCAGCTTTTCCTTGGCCCCATCCGTCACGTTCACCATCGTGGCGTTCCCTCCTGCTGTTGTTCCTGTGCAGTTTGATGATCATAGCCGTTCAACGATGCGATTGCACTATCTTTTTGACAATTCGCGGGCGAACGGTACAATCCTGCGCATGGCAATCGCGCCTGAATTGCTGGCGATCCTGGCGTGTCCGCGGTGCAAGGCCCCGGTGCGGCTGACCCCGCCCGGGGATGCGCTGGGCTGCGCGCGCTGCCGCGTCGCGTACCCGATCGTCGACGGCATCCCGGTCATGCTCGCGGAGGAGGCGGCGCCGTGGGACCCGGGGCCGGCTGCGGCCCCAGCGTCCCCGTGACGTCGGCCCCCCGGCGGGTCGTGGAGGCCGGCACCGCGGTCATGGTGCTGTCCGCCCCGATCTCGATCAGCGGGACACAACTCGGGCTGGCCGTCGCGCTTCTCGGGGCGCTCTGGGGGTGGCGCGAGGCGGCCCCGCCGCCGCGGACGGCGATCGATGCGCCGCTGCTCGCGTTCATCGGCGTGACCGTCGTCTCCGCCCTGGCCTCCGATGCCCCGGGCGTCGCGGTCCCGCGGATCGCCGCGATCTGGACGGCCCTGACGCTGTACCTCGTGGCCGGATGGTTTCGCGACGCGGCGCGCCTGGAGCGGTTCCTGCTGCTGCTGGTCGCGGCGGCGCTGCCTTTCGGCGCCTACGGCATCGTCCAGCACTTCACGGGCGTCAACCTCTTCGGCAGCGGCGGCGCGATGCACTCGCTCGTCCTCGGGGAGCGGCTGATCTTCTTCCCGCGGGGCGGCTTCAGCCACTACCAGACGTTTGCGAACGTGTACTTCGTCGTCTTCTGTCTCGCCTGCGGACTGGCCGCCGCCGCCGAGGACAGGCGGGACCGGGCCCTGCGGGCGGGGGCCGCCGTCTTTCTCGCCGTCGTCGTCGTCTTCACATTCACGCGGGGCATCTGGATCGCGCTGCTGGCGGCGCTCGCCATCCTCGCGTGGGTCTTCGCGCGCCGCGCCGCAACGGCGCTGGCCGTCGCCGGCGCGCTGGTTGTGGCGGCGTTGCTGGTCGTCCCCTCGAGCCTGCGCACCCGCGCCGTCTCGATGACGGACCTCGGGACGAACGTCGAGCGGTTGCTGCTCTGGGAGACGGCCTGGAACATGGTGCGCGACCGCCCGGTCCTCGGCGTGGGCATCGGCAACTTTCGCGCCGCGCAGGACGCGTATGTCAGGGAGGCGGTGCCGCTGGTCATGACGCGGACGCACGCGCACAACGTGTGGCTGCAGGTGGCCGTCGAGCGGGGGGTCCTCGGGGTGCTCGCGCTGCTGTGGCTGTTCCTCGCCCTGCTCGGCGCCGCCCGCCGGGCGGTCGGCGACCGGGCCGCGCGGAGGCGGGAGCGGGCGCTGGCCGCGGGGGCGCTCGCGGCGGTCGTGGGGCTGCTCCTCGACGGGCTGGTGCAGAACAACTTCGGCGACAGCCAGGTCGCGTTCTGTCTCTGGCTCGTCGCGGGCGTCATCGCGGTCTGCGCCCGCGGCGGGGCGCAGGGCGAGGCGTCGCCGGGGGCGGTCGCGGAGGCGGCGGCGTGAGCCGCGCAGGAGCCGGTTCCCGGCGCGTGTCCCGCCGCCTGGTCGCCTCGTTCGACCGCGCGACCGTTCTCGTGGTCGGCGACCTCATGGTGGACCGCTACTTCGCCGGCCGTGTGCGGCGCATCTCGCCGGAGGCGCCGGTGCCGATCGTCGAGGTCCTGGAGGAGAGCCTGCGCTGCGGCGGTGCAGCCAACGTCGCCCGGAACATCGGCGGCCTGGGCGCGCGGGTGGCGCTCTGCGGCGTGGTCGGCGACGACGCGGAGGGCGTCTGGCTTCGTGGCGAGCTGGCGCGCGGCGGCATCGACGTCGCGGGTGTCGTCGTCGACCCCGGCAGGCCCACGATCCTCAAGTCGCGGATCGTCGCCCACCAGCAGCAGGTGGTCCGCTTCGACCGCGAGAAGGCCGGGCCGCACGCCGCGGCGGTGCAGCGGCGGCTGGCCGAAGCGCTGGCGGGCGCGTGGCCGCGCGCCGACGCGGTGGTCATCTCCGACTACGGCAAGGGGGTGGTCGGCCGGCCGCTGATGGACCGCGTGCGCTCGTTCGCGCGGCGCGGTCGCGCGGTGGCGGTCGTCGTCGACCCGAAGTCGACGCAGTTCGAGCTCTACCGCGG
>DATDCY010000168.1 GCA_036524115.1 bacterium
GGGGGGGCGCCGCGGCCGGGCGCGCGGGCGGCGCCGGGGTCGCGCCAGCCTCCGACGCAGCGGCGGGCGTGGCCACCGGCTTGAGGCCGAGGTCCCCCGCCACGCCCTCGACCACCGCCGCGTCGATGTGGTCCTTGCGCACGAGGAAGGCCTCGAAGAGGCAGTTGTCGCAGACGACGTTGACGAGGCGGGGGATGCCGCGCGCATGGCGGTGGATGAGCGCGAGCGCGTCGGGGCGGAAGATCTCGCGGTCGCCCGCACCCGCGACGCGCAGCCGGTGGCGGATGTAGGCCACGGTGGTGTCCGGGGCCATCGCGCTCAGTCGGTAGCGCACGGCCATCCGCTGGCGCAGCGGCTCGTCGAGCGCCAGCGTCTGGTCGAGGCTCGGCAGGCCGAAGAAGACGAAGGTCACCAGCTTGTGCGCCGGCAGTTCCAGGTTGAGCAGGCCGCGGAACTCCTCCATCAGCTCGCGCGACTGGAGCATCTGGGCCTCGTCGATGAGCACGACGGCCTTGCGCCCCTCCTCGCGGATCGCCAGGAGCCGGTGGTAGATCGCGGCGAGGCACTCGACGCGCTCGGCCGGCACCGGCTCGACGCCGAGCTGCGCGGCGATCTTGCGCAGCAGCCACTCGGCCGTGATCGAGGAGTGCACCACCACGAGCAGCGCCGACTCGAACTCGGTCTCGTCCAGCTCGTCGAGCAGGCGGCGCGCCAGCGTCGTCTTGCCGGCGCCGATGTCGCCCACGAGCACCGCGAGCCCGGCGTTCGAGCGCACCGCGTGCTTGAGCCGCAGCAGCGCCTCGCTGTGCTGGTTGCTGTTGAAGTAGTAGCGGCTGTCCGGCGCGTTGGAGAACGGCTGCTCCCGCAGTTGGAAGAACTCCTCGTAGCTCATGTCTGCGCCTCTAGAGATAGGAGACCCTGGGCTTCTTGCGCGGGTGGGCGGCAGGTGGAGGAGCGCCGCCGATGCGCGCGGCCACGTCGCGATACGCGGGATCGATCGCGTGGAGCCGCTGGAGGGCCTCGCCCGCCAGGTCCGTGCGGCCGGCCTGCTCGTGCAGCGCCGCGAGGTCGTAGAGGAAGCCCTTCTGCTGCTCGCTCCCCTCGACCGCGAGCGCGATTCCCGTGCGCAGCTTCTGGGCGGCCTCGTCGGCGCGGCCCTGCTCGCGCAGGCACAGCGCGATCATGCTCACGGCGTCCATGGCGCGCGACGGGCTCTTCTCCGCGAGCGTGAACTCCCCGATGGCCTCCTCGGTCAGGCCCATTTCCTTGTACGCGATGCCGAGATTGTAGTGGGTCTCGAAGTCCTCGTCGCCCAGCTGCTCCTTCACCGAGCGCTGGAACTCCTGGAAGATCTCGTTGAGCCCCGCCTCGTCCAGCGGCGGAGGCGGCGCCAGCTCGCCCTGCCCCTCGAACTCCAGCCGCAGGTCGCCGAGGAAATCGCCGAAGTCCGCGCCGACGGGAGGAGGCGCCTCCGCCTCCGCGGGCGCGGACGGCGCCGCGGCCGCTGCTGCCGCGACGGACGCCGGCGGCGCGGCGGCACGACGCTCGCGGACGGCCTGCAGGTTCGCGGCGATCGAGGCGTTGCCGGGGGCCAGCTTCGCGAGCTTCGAGTACAGGGACTCGGCCTCGTCGAGCAGCCCCTGCTGGAGATAGAAGTCCGCCTCCGCGAGGAACGCCGCGAACTCCCCGCCGACAGGGGCCGCGCCGCGTTTCTCGGCCGGGGCTTCGACGACGGGTGCTTCGACGGCTGGTGCTTCGACGACGGGCGCTTCGACGACGGGCGCTTCGACGACGGGCGCGAAAGCAACTTCGGCAGGCGACTCCGACGCCGGCTCGAAGACGGTTTCGACGATCCCCTCCGGCGCCGGCTCGGGCAGCGCTCCTGGCGCAGGCCCGGGCGCCGCGCCCGACAGCGCATCGGCCGCGGCATCGAAGTGCTCGAGCGCGACCTCCTCCGCCCCCACCTCGAAAGGCGCCTCCTCCAGAGAGATCTCATCAGGCGGCCCGTCATGAGGGACCGCCGCGTGTTCGGCCGCCTCCGGCGCAAAGGTCTCTTCGGCGAAGATGTCCCCTTCGGGGATGGCGTCCTGCTCCGGGGACGGCGCGCCCGCCGCGGGCGCCGCGGCCAGTTCCTCCAGGGAAATCTCGCCGAATTCCTGCTCGGGGGCGACCGGAGCCTCCGCGGGCGCCGCACCCTCGATGGAGATCTCGCCGTAGGGTGTCTCGGCGACTTCCGGGGCTGCCGCAACGGGCGCGGCGACGGGCGTCGCCGCGGGAACCGCCTCCTCCGCGGGCGGAGGCGCGGGCGGAGGCACGGGCGCCGCCTCCGCCGCACCCTCGTCCTCGAGAGAGATCTCGATCAGCTCTTCCGCGGGCGCGGGCGCCGTCGGTGCGGCCGGGGGCTCCGCGGCGGGCGGCACGGGCCGCGCGGCGGGCACCGGCGGTGCCTGCTCGAGTTGCGACTCCTCCTCCTCGATGATCAGCTGCGCCAGCCCGCGCGCCGCGGCGGCGCTGCGATGATCGAGGTCCAGCGCGCCCTTGTACGCCGCCCGCGCCTCGTCGAAGCGGCGCGCGCGCCGGTGCACGTCCGCCAGGCGCAGCAGCGCGTCCCGGGCCGCCTTGGGGCTGCCGAGCGCACGGCGCGCCTCGGCCAGCACCTCCCACGCGGCGACGTCGCCCGGATTTGCGCCGAGGCGGTCCTCCAGGTACGCCGCGGCTGCGGCCGCGGCCCCCCGCGAGACGCTCGCGCGCGCCTCCTCGACGCTCGTCGGCTCCGCCGGGACCTCGGGAATCTCCTCCTCGCCCTCGACGACGAGTTCTTCTTCCTCTTCGTCCTGCGCCACCAGCTGCGTCAGGTCCTCGCCCTCCTCGAGATCGATCTCCAGCTCGACCTCCGGGGCCCCGGCTGGCGCCGCGGAGCTGCGGGGAGCAGGCGCAGGGGCCGCGGCCTTCGCGGCCGGCGCGGGCTTTGGCCCAGCCTCGGGCGGCGCGGCGGC
>DATDCY010000169.1 GCA_036524115.1 bacterium
CCCGGAGCCGGCGGCTGCGCCCGCCCCCGCGCCGGCGCCGGCCGAGCCCGCGGTCGCGGCAGCGAAGCCCGCTGCGGTGGCCGAGCCGAAGAAGGAAGAGGCGCCGCTGAAGCCGGCGGCGCCGGCCGTCCCCGAGCGCTACGTCAGCCTCAACTTCGACAACGCGGACATCTCGGTCGTGATCCAGACCATCGCGGAGCTGCTGCGCCTCAACTACATCGTCTCGCCGTCGGTGCGCGGGCGGGTCACCATCCAGACGACCGAGAAGTTGCCGGTGAGCGCCCTGCTGCCGGTGCTCGAGCAGATCTTGCAGGTCAACAACTTCACGGCCGTCAAGTCCGGCGACTTCTACAAGATCGTCCCCGTGGCGCAGGCCAAGCAGGAGAACGTCGAGACGGTGCCGATGGAGGCCGCGACGACCGCAACGACGGGCCTCGTGACGAAGATCGTCCAGCTGCGGCACATCGGCCCCGGCGAGGTCGTGAAGGTCCTCACGCCGTTCAAGACCGCCGCCGGCGTCTACCAGGCCTACGAGCCCGCGCGGCTGCTCTTCCTGACCGAGATCCCCGGGAAGATCGCCGACCTGATGAAGATCGTGGAGGTGCTCGACGTCGACACGTTCGCCTCGATCCAGGTCGAGCTCTACCCGGTGCGCCACGCCGGCGTCGAGGACCTCGCCAAGGAGCTGACCCAGATCGTGACGCAGGTGTACACCGCCGCGGGACGGGCGCGGACGCTCTTCCGGATCGTGCCCGTGCCGCAGTCGAACGCGATCATGGTCTTCTCGGGCGAGCCGGGGCTGGCCGTCAACGTGCGCGAGTGGATCGGCAAGCTCGACCTGCCGGTCAGCGAGGCCAACGAGCGGATCTTCGTCTACCCGCTGTCGCACGCGAACGCGGAGACGCTCGCCGGGGTCATCGAGAAGATCTTCCGGAAGGAGCAGTCCAAGGGCGGCTCGCGGAGCACGTCGGGCCCGACGGCGTCGCCTGCCGCGGCGACGCCGGCCCGCGTCGCCCCGTCGCAGGTCCCGGGGCAGCCGGCGGCCCCGGCGGCGCCCGTGGCAGTCTCGGGCGCCGTCTCGCTCTCCGGCGGCATCGGGGAGAGCGGGGCTGCCGCGCCCGTCGTCGTCGTGCCGGACAAGGACACCAACTCGCTGATCGTCCAGACCGCCGCGTGGTTCTACCCGACGGTCGAGGACGTGATCCGCAAGCTGGACCAGATGCCCAAGCAGGTGCTGATCGAGATGCTCATCGCGGAGATCACGCTCGACGACACCAACGAGTTCGGCATCAACTGGGCGCTGACCGGGCAGGGCGCGGTCAAGGCGCCGGGGGAGACGTTCAACCTGACGAGCGCCACGAATCTGACCGCCGCGGCCTCGAAGTCCGCCTTCTCGTTCGCCGTCTTCGAGGCCAACCGCATCAGCGCCGCGATCAGCGCCTACGCCAACGCCAAGAAGCTGAACATCCTCTCCGCGCCGCACATCCTGGCGACCAACAACAAGGAGGCCAAGATCGACATCGGCTCCGAGGTGCCCATCCTCAAGAGCCAGCAGACGACGCCGCTCTCCTCGAACACGACCACGACGACCACGACGGCGAACACGATCACCGCCGACATCGAGTACCGGCCGACGGGCATCATCCTCACCGTGACGCCGCACGTGAACGAGGGCGGCTTCGTCACCCTCGATCTGCAGCAGGAGGTCAGCGAGGTCCAGGAGGGGCTGACCACCACCGGGCTGAACTCGCCCACCTTCATCAAGCGGACGGCCAAGACGACGATGGTCGTGCGGGACAACCAGACGCTCGTCGTCGGCGGGCTGATCCAGCAGAAGGTCACGACCTCGCGCACGGGCGTGCCCGGGCTCTACAAGCTGCCGATCATCGGCTACCTCTTCGGCAACAAGTCCAACGTCGTCAATCGAACGGAGTTGGTGCTGCTCATCACGCCGCGGGTGGTCGAATCCGTGGAGGAGGGCGACCGGCTCACGCGCGCCATCCAGGAGCGGGTACTGACGCTCAAGAAGGGGATCAGCGAGTTCATGCCTCCCCCCATGGAAAAGAAGGTCACGCCATGAGACGCATCGGCCCGCTTCTCGCCGCCGCCGCGCTGGCCGTCGCCCTGGGCGCGGGCTGCGACCGCCCACCGGACGAGGCCTGGCTGCGGTTTCTCGGCTTCGACCGCTCGGCGGCGGTGGACACGGTCTCGCCCCTCACGGTGATTGAGGGGAGCCTCGCCTCGGGCGTCGAGAAGGCGAACGCCGGGTTCGTGAACACCAGCTTCACGGTCGGCGGGGACAACACGACCGCGGGCACGGGCATCTTCGTCTACAGCGCCCACGTGGAGTACGGCCTCGCCGGCTCCGCGCTGCCGAGCTACGACTACCCGGTCACGCTCTACCTGGCCGCGCCGAAGGCGGGCGAGACGACCACCGGGAAGATCTTCGACTTCCCCGTCGTGCCCGCGGCCCTGAAGGAGTGGATCGCCGCGAACGTCCCCGGCTCCGTGATCTCCCTGACCGCGCGGGTGACCTTCCACGCGCAGACCGACGAAGGCACCCGCCTCGAGACCGACGGCGGCATCCAGATCGTGCTCACCCGGTAGGCCCGGACGCGTGGCGCGCATTCTGATCACCGGAGGAGCGGGCTTCATCGGCTCGCACCTGTGCGATCGTTTCCTCGCCGAGGGCGACGAGGTCATCTGCCTCGACAACCTGCTCACCGGCAGCGTCGACAACATCGCGCACATCACGAGCCCGAAATTCCGCTTCGTCAAGTACGACGTCACCAACTACCTCTACGTCGACGGGCCGCTGGACGCGATCCTGCACTTCGCGAGCCCCGCCTCGCCGGTGGACTACCTGGAGCTGCCGATCCAGACGCTCAAGGTCGGGAGCCTCGGCACGCACAAGGCGCTCGGGCTCGCCAAGGAGAAGGGCGCCACGTTCCTGCTCGCCTCGACCTCGGAGGTTTACGGCGACCCGCTCGAGCACCCCCAGCGCGAGAGCTACTGGGGGAACGTGAACCCGATCGGGCCGCGGGGCGTCTACGACGAGGCGAAGCGCTTCTCCGAGGCGATGACGATGGCCTATCACCGGACCCACGGCGTGAAGACGCGCATCGTGCGCATCTTCAACACCTACGGGCCGCGCATGCGCATCCGCGACGGGCGGGCCATCCCGAACTTCATCTGCCAGGCGCTGCGCGGCGAGGAGCTGACGGTGTACGGCGACGGCAGCCAGACGCGCAGCTTCTGCTACATCTCGGACATGGTCGAGGGGATCTGGCGCCTGCTGCGCCGCGGCGGCGCCGACCCCGTGAACATCGGCAACCCGACCGAGCATTCGCTGCTCGAGCTGGCGCGGCTGGTCATCACGCAGACGGGGAGCGCCAGCGGGATCGTGCACCAGCCGCTCCCGGTGGACGACCCGCGGGTGCGCCAGCCGGACATCACGCTCGCGGCCGGCTCCCTGGGGTGGCAGCCGCGGGTCGACCTGGAGACGGGTCTTGCCGCGACCATCGCGTACTTCCGCGAGAGGCTCGGGGCGTCCGCGGGGGGCGCCGCGTGAGCGTGCGCCGCGTCCTCCCCGGGGCGGTGCGCGCCTGCGCCGTGGCGCTTCTGGTGCTCGCGCAGGCCGCCTGCGGCGCCGCGCGCAACATCCCCGAGGAGCAGCCGCCGCAGCGCCGTGACGTGAACTACCTCGCCTACTACAGCTACCTGCAGGCCAGCCGCGAGCTGCGGGAGGGCCGGCTGCCCGAGGCCGAGCGCCTGTTGAAGGAGGCGATCGCCAAGGACCCCGGCTCCGCGTTCCTCCACGTCGAGCTGGCCGAGGTGGTCTCGCGGCTCGGCCGCACGGACGAGGCGCTGGGGCTGGCGCGCAAGGCGGTGGCCCTCGACCCCACCAACGTCGACGCCTACCTCCTCCTGGCCGACCTGGCGTCGGCGCAGCGCAAGAAGGACGAGGCGATCGCCGTGTACCGCAAGGTGATCGAGCTGGACGCCAAGCGCGAGGACGCGTACCTGCAGCTCGCGAACCTCCTGGCCGACGCCGGCCGCAAGCCCGAGGCCTCGGAGGTCCTCGGGCGTCTCGTCGGGCAGCTCCCCGGGAGCTACCTCGGCTACTACCAGCTCGGGCGGCTCCAGAGCGAGGGCAAGGAGTTCGAGGCCGCCGAGGGCAGCCTGAAGAAGGCGCTCGTGATCAACCCGGAGTTCGTCGCGGGGGAGAAGTACCTGGGCATTCTCTACGACCACTGGGGCCGGCCCGCGGACGCGCTTGCGGCATACCGCAGGCTGCTGGAGATGAATCCCCACGACACGGAGATCCGCCTGCGCGTCGGCGAGATCCACCTGCAGCGGCGCGAGTGGGCGCAGGCGCTCGAGCAGTACCAGGCGCTGCTGGTGTTCGAGCCGGGGAACCTGCTGGTGCGGACGAAGGTCGGCATCGTGCAGCTGCAGCAGGGCGCGCTCGAGGAGGCGGCGAAGACGCTGCTCGGGGTGCTCGCGCAGGAGCCCGGGAACACCCGGGTGCGCAGCATCCTCGCCCTCGTCTACGAGGAGCAGGGCCGGCTGGAGGACGCGGCGCGCGAGCTGCACGCCGTGCTGGACATGGAGCCGGACGCCGTCGACGACCGGATGCGCCTCGGCATCGTCTACCGCCGCCTCAAGCGCCACGCGGAGGCCCTGGCGCAGTTCGAGAAGATCGTCGAGCTGGCGCCGAAGACCGCGCAGGCCTACGTGCAGATCGCGCTGACGCACGATGACGCCGGCGACATGGCCGCCGCCGAGAAGACGGTCGCGCGCGGGCTCGAGGCGGTGCCCGGCGACGGCGATCTGCTCTTCCAGAAGGGGGTCTACCTCGAGAAGCGCAAGGACATCCCGGCGGCCGTGGCGGCCTTCCGCGAGGCGATCAAGGCCGACCCGCGCAACGCCAACGCGTACAACTACCTCGGCTACCTCTTCGCGGAGCGCGGCGAGAACCTCGACGAGGCGGTCTCGCTCATCCAGCGCGCGGTCGACCTGGCGCCGGACAACGGCTACTACGTCGACAGCCTCGGGTGGGCCTACTACCAGAAGGGGATGCTCGCCGAGGCGATGGCGCAGATGGAGCGGGCGGCCTCGCTGGTCAGCGACGACCCCGTGATCCTCGAGCACCTCGGGGACGTCTACTCGAAGGCGGGGCGGAGCGCGGAGGCGGCTGAGGCCTGGCGCAAGGCGCTTGCGATCACCCCGGACAACGCGGCGCTCAAGAGGAAGATCGACGATGCAAAGTAGCCTGAGTCGGGGGCTGGCCGTGGCGGCCGCCCTGTGTGTCCTCGCGGCCGGATGCGCCGGTCAGAAGCCGGCCGCAGGCCCGGAGCAGAGCCCCGCGGAGGTCTACGCGCGCCTGCTCGGGCCCAACCAGGGGCTCAGCACCATGCGGGCGGTGGTGGAGGCGCAGCTGAGTTATGCCGGCCGGCGCATCTCCCTGCCCGGGGTGCTGCTGCTCGACAGCCTCGGGGGCTTCCGGCTGGACCTGCTCGATCCGCTCGACCGTCCGGTCGCCATGATCTACAGCGAGGGCGGCCGCATCGTCCAGTATCGACCGGGGACGGGGGTCGCGGCCTCGCTGGGCGTCTTCCCGGGCGACTGCCGCGGCGTCGTGCCCGAGGACTGGGTCGCCGCGGTCCTGGCCTCCAGCTCGGGTCCGCCAGCGGGGGAGAGCCTCGCGATCAGGTCGTTCTGGCGTGATCGCGTCCTCGAGCGGCGGCGCGACGGCGCGCTGCGCGAGAGCGTGCGGTTCCGCGAGGAGGCCGGCGGACCGACGCCGCGAACCTACCTCTGGTATTGCGGCGAGGAGGACCCGGTGTTGCAGATGCAGGTGCGCGGCTCGGCCGAGGCGGCGGGCCGCCGGATGCCCGGGGCCTTCGAGGTGAGCTACCTGAAGGCGGGGCTCACCGTGTCATTGCAGCTCCGCGAGGTCGAGTCCAACCCGTCGCTCGCCAGCACGCCAGTGCGGCCCCGGTTGGCCGACGGGACCAACTGGACGTCCTGGCGGCTGCCGTAGCCCGCGCAACGGCCCATGACCGGCGGGGAGGTCCGCATCCTCGCGCCGGCCAAGATCAACCTCGGCCTGCGCGTCCTCGGCCGTCGCGACGACGGCTACCACGACCTGCTCACGCTCTTCCAGGCGATCTCGCTCTGCGACCGGCTCACGCTGCGACGCCGGGCGCGCGGCTGCAGGGTGGTGTGCCCGGCGTTGCCGGGGCTCGGCTCCGCGAACCTGGCCCACCGCGCCGCGGAGGCGCTCCTGGAGCGGACCGGCACGCGCGGCGGCGTCGAGATTCTGATCGAGAAGCGGATCCCTGCGGGGGGCGGGCTCGGCGGGGGGAGCAGCGATGCGGCTGCGACGCTGCTTGGCTGCTGCCGGTTGCTGGGCATCCGTCCGGAGCGTGGGACGCTCCTGGAGGTGGCGGCGGGGCTCGGCTCCGATGTGCCGTTCTTTCTCGAGGGCGGGGCCGCGGTGGGGACTGGGCGCGGCGAAATCCTGACACTGCTGCCGCCGTGGCCGGGCGCCGCGACCGCGCTGGTCCACATCCCGCCCGAGGGGCTTTCGACGGCCGCCGTGTACGGCAACCTGGCCCGGGGCGCATTGACACCCGCCCGGAGGCCTTTTACCATCCTGCTCTCGCGGTGGCGGGAGGGCGACCTGCGGTGTCTCGGGGACGCGCTCTTCAACGATCTCGAGGGGCCCGCCTTCAGGCTCCTGCCGCGGCTCGCCGCCGTGAAGGCCGCGCTCCTGCGCGTCGGGGCCGCCGGAGCGCTGTTGTGCGGCAGCGGCTCGAGCGTCGTCGGGCTCTTCGAGGAGCCGCGGGCCGCGCGCGGTGCGGCGCGGGCGCTGGGAGGAGCGTTCCCGGGGGCGTTCGTGAGCGCGCGCTTTCTCGGGCGTCGGAGACGGTGGGGCGTCGTCAAGCGGTAAGACACGGGTCTTTGGATCCCGCATTCGGAGGTTCGAATCCTCCCGCCCCAGCCAAGCGCCGCGCAACGCTTACGGCAAGGCCACTCCGTTAGGCGGCGCTTCCATATGGGGGGCCGGCGGCCCCCCCTGTGGCGCGGCTTCGCCGCTGTCACCCCCCCAGCGACGGGCGAAGCGCCGGACACGCACCGCTCTCAGCCGTCGCTTCCATAGGGGGGCTGTCGCCCCCCTGATGGTGCGGCCTTGCCGCTGTCACCCCCCCCCAGCGACGGGCGAAGCGTCGGGGAGGCATTGCGCTCAGCCGTCGCTTCCATAGGGGGGCTGCCGCCCCCCTGATGGCGCGGCCTTGCCGCTGTCACCCCCCGTGCCCGGGAACGGGCGAACGATCGGCGTAAGATCCTGCGGGAGGAGGCGCTACGGAGCGGGCGGGGGATCGGCGCGGCCGGTGCAGGCGCGCACGGCGCGCACGATCTGGCTGACCGGCCCGCTCTTGCTCAGGTGCACCGTCGCGCCCGCGGTGAGCATCTCCTGGGCGGTCCCGGCATCGTCGAGCATCGACAGCCCGATGATCTTGATCTCGGGCATGCTCGAGTGGATGACCCGCGTCGCGTCGATGCCGCCGAGGGACGCCATGCTCACGTCCATGAGCACGACGTCCGGGGACAGCTTCCAGGCCATTTCGATGGCCTTCTGGCCGTCGTCGGCCTCGCCGACCACCTCGATCCCGCCCTCCTCGGTGAGCATGCGCGAGAGCCCCTCGCGCATGACGGCGTGGTCGTCCACGACGAGGACCCGGATGCCGTCCCCCGGCGCGGCGGATGCGGAGCCGCGCGCGCCGGCGGACACGGAG
>DATDCY010000170.1 GCA_036524115.1 bacterium
CGGCATCCCTCCCGGGGACCGCACCCTGTTCCGCCAGCGTCCCGACGCGGCCGGCCTCGCGGTCGGCGTCCGCGAACGCGGCCTCGGCCTGGCGCACCGCCGCCCTGGCCTGCTCGAGCTGCTCGGCGCGCGTGCCGGCCCGCAGCAGATCGAGGCGCGCCTGCGCCTGCGCGAGCGCGTCCTTCGCCGCCTGCGCCTGCGCCTTGAAACGCCGGATCTCCTCCGCGCGCGAGCCCGCCGCCAGGTCCGCGAGAGCCGCCTCCGCGGCCGCGAGGTTCCCGCGCGCCTGCGCCACCTGGGCTTCCAGCTCCGAGGCCTCGAGCACCGCGAGCTCCTGCCCCGCGCGGACGACCTCGCCCTCGCGCGGGACGACCGACACCAGCCGGCCCGAGATGCGCGCGGCGACGTCGACCTCGGTCGCCTCGACCGTGCCGTTGCCCGAGATCGTCCCCGGCGCCTCCTCGTCGCCTCGGCGCGTCTCGTACCAGACGCCGGCGGCGACGAGCGCCACGAGGGCGGCCGCCGGGACCACGAGCTTCATCTTCTGCCGGTTCATCGCCGCCCTCCCGCGTCCACCTGTCCCGCAGCCCCCGCCGGCCGTCCTGCCTCCCCGCCCCCCGACGGCTCGGTCCTCGTTGCGCCCACGGCGAGCGCCAGCTCCGCGGCGGCGACCCCCTGCTCGGCGGCCGCGCGCGTCGCGCCGTAGCGCGCCCGCGCGAGGCTCGCCTGCGCGTCGGCGACTTCGGTCGCCGTGCCGGCACCGCCGGCGAAGCGCACGTCGGCGAGGCGCAGCAGCTCCTCGGCCTGCGCGACCCGGCGCTCGGCCACCTGCACCTGAGCGTCCGCCGAAGCCGCGCGCGCGTACGCCTGCCGGACCTCGGACTCCACGGCGCGCAGCTGCGCATCCAGCGCCGCCTCCGCCTGCACGAGCGCGGCGGCGGCCTCACCGCGCTTCGCGGCCGCCCGCCCGCCGTCGAGCACCGGGAGGCTCACCGCGGCGCCGACCGACCAGCGCGAGAAGAGCGTCCGCGACTCGGGCTCCGCGTAGAGGTAGTCCGCGGCGACCGCGAGGGTCGGCATCCGCTCGGCACGCGCGGCCCGCACGCCCGCGGCGGCGGCCGCGACCTGGCGTCGCAGCGCCTCGAGATCCGGCCGCAGGCGCCGCCCCTCGTCGAGGAGCAGCCCGAGGTCCGGGCGCGCGCCCCCGGCCGGCGGCCGCGCCGGCGCGACCGCGTCGAACTCGCCCGTCTCGAGCCCGAGCGCCTGCAGGAGCAGGGCGCGTGCGCTCAGGAGCGCGCCGTCGGCACGGATGGCATCCTGGCGCGCCTCCTCGACCTGGACCTCGGCCCGCAGCACGTCGAAACGCGCCGCGGCGCGCGCGGCGAGCCGCTCGTTCGCGACGCGCAGGTGGCTCTCGGCGGCCGCGAGGGTCTTCGCCGCGACCCCCGACTCCTCCTGCGCGGCGAGCAGCCCGAGGAACGCCCGCTCCGCCGCGAAGGCTACCGACTGGCGTGCCCGCTGGCGCGCGGCCCGGGCACCCTCGGCCCCCTCCCCGGCCTGGCGCACCTGCGCCCGCAGGCGCCCGCCCGTGAACACCGTCTGCTGGAGCGTCGCCGTCGTCACCCACGTGTCGGGCTCCGCGAGCGTCATCGGGCCCAGCCCCGGGAGCGGCAGCTGGATCTCGGGGACCTCGCTGACGTGCGAGACGCGCGAGTCGAGGCGCAGCTGCGGCCAACGCTCCGAGCCGGCGCGGTCGCGCGCCGCCCACGCGGCGTCCTCGCGCGCCCCGGCGGCCGCGAGGGCGGCGTTGTT
>DATDCY010000171.1 GCA_036524115.1 bacterium
GCGTCCCGCCGCGCCTCTCGCGCCGGGGAAGATCTCGCTCGCACGCCAGCTCGGCCTCGGCATCCGCCGGGTGGTCATCGACGCCGGCCACGGTGCGCACGACCCCGGGGCCCCGGGGTTCGCTGGGCTGCAGGAAAAGGACGTCACGCTCGACGTCGCGCTGCGCCTGCGCGACGTGCTCCGCGCGGCCGGCTACGAGACCGTCCTCACGCGCGACCGCGACGTCTACCTCCCCCTCGAGGAGCGCACGGCGCTGGCCAACACCTCCCGCGGGGACCTCTTCATCTCGGTCCACTGCAACGCCAGCGACGCGGGAAACCTCCACGGCATCGAGACCTACTACCTCAACCTCGCCTCCAGCCGCCGCGCCATGGCGACCGCCGCGCGGGAGAACAGCATGGCGCTCGCGAACATGAGCGATCTGCAGGACCTGCTCAAGGAGATCTACACCTCGAAGATGGACGAGTCGAGCCGCTTCGCGGACGCCGTCCAGCGCTCCCTGCACGCGGCGCTGCGGCGCCGCTACCCCGACGTCAAGGACCTCGGCGTCAAGCAGGCGCCGTTCTACGTGCTCATCGGCGCGCAGATGCCGAGCGTGCTGGCCGAGATCTCGTTCATCAACCACCGCACCGAGGGCGGGCGCCTCGCCGACCCGGCCTACCGCCAGCTGGTGGCGCAGGCCCTGGCCGACGGGGTGCGCCGCTACGCGAAGACCGTGAAGACCGCCGCGCTCGCGCCGGCGCGGGAGGCCGCCCGGTGAGCGCGCATCCGCCGCTGGCCCGCACGCGCAACATCGGCATCATCGCCCACATCGACGCCGGCAAGACCACGGTCACCGAGCGCTTCCTCTACTACTCCGGGCGCAGCCACCGCATCGGCGAGGTCCACGACGGCGCGGCGACGATGGACTGGATGCCCCAGGAGCAGGAGCGCGGGATCACGATCACCGCGGCGGCGACGACCTTCGCCTGGCGCGGCCACCAGCTGAACCTCATCGACACGCCGGGGCACGTCGACTTCACCATCGAGGTCGAGCGCTCGCTGCGCGTGCTCGACGGCGCGGTCGCGGTCTTCTGCGGGGTCGCGGGCGTGCAGCCGCAGACCGAGACCGTCTGGCACCAGGCCGAGCGCTACGGGGTGCCCACGCTCTCGTTCGTGAACAAGCTCGACCGCGTCGGCGCCGACTTCGAGGCGGTGGTCGCGGCCATCGCCGCGCGCCTGAAGACGACGCCGCTGCCGCTGCAGATCCCCATCGGCCTCGAGCGCGACTTCCGCGGCGTCGTCGACCTGCTCGGGGGCCGCGCCCTCTTCTGGCACGAGGACGACCTGGGCGCCGCGCTCGAGGCCGCGCCGATCCCCGCGGAGCTCGCCGGGCCCGCCGCCGCCGCGCGCGCCCACCTCGTCGAGACCCTCGCGGACCGCGACGAGGAGCTGCTTGCCGCCTACGTCGAGGACCCCGAACCGCCCGTCGCGGCCATCGTCGCCGCGCTGCGGCGGCAGACGCTCGCGCGCACGGTGACCCCGGTGCTCTGCGGCAGCGCGCTGCGCAACAAGGGGCTCCAGCCGCTGCTCGACGCGGTGATCGACCTGCTGCCGTCGCCCGAGGACGTGCCCCCGGTGCGCGGCACCGACCCGCGCACCGGCGAGACGGTCGAGCGGCCGCCGCGGGCGGGCGCGCCGCTGTGCGCGCTGGCGTTCAAGGTCATGACCGCGGAGGACCGCCGCCTCACCTACGTGCGCGTCTACTCGGGGCGCCTGCGCGCCGGCGACACGGTCCTCAACGCGACGCGCGGCGAGCAGGAGAAGGTGGCGCGCCTCTTCCGCATGCACGCGAACAAGCGCGAGCGCCTCGACGAGGCGGTGGCCGGCGACATCGTCGCCGCCGCGGGGCTCAAGACGGCCGCGACCGGCGACACGCTGACGGCGCCCGGGCATCCCGTCCTGCTCGAGCCGATGCGCTTCTCCAACCCCGTGATCGCGCTGGCCGTCGAGCCGCGCGGCAGCGCCGACACCGACCGTCTCGCGCACGCCCTCGGCAAGCTGGCCGCGGAGGACCCCACCCTCTCGGTGCGCACCGACCCCGAGAGCGGGCAGAACATCGTCTCGGGGATGGGCGAGCTGCACCTGGAGATCGTGCTCGACCGCCTCGAGCGGGAGTTCCACGTGCCCGTGCGCTCCGGCAGGCCGCAGGTCATCTACCGCGAGACGATCTCGCGCGAGGCCGACCGCGCCGCGGAGTTCCAGCGGGAGATCGCGGGGCAGACGGTGCGCGCCGAGGTGGCGGTGCACCTGCGGCCGCTCCCGCGCGGCGCCGGCGAGCGGGTCTTCATCAGTCCGCTGCCGCTCGAGCCGCCGGAGGCGATCGCGGAGGCGGTCCGCGGGGGGATCACCGACTCCCTCGGCGCCGGCATGCTCGGCGGCTATCCCCTCGTCGACCTCGAGGCCCGGGTCACGCGGATCGTGTTCCGCCCGGACGATCCGCTGGCCCTGGGGTACCGCATCGCGGCGGCGCGCGCCTTCCGCGAGGCCACCGGCATCGCCGGCCTGATCCTGCTCGAGCCGCTGATGCGCCTGGAGGTGGTGACGCCCGAGGAGTTCACCGGGGAGATCATCCGCGACCTGGCCGGCCGGCGCGGGCGCGTCGACGGCATGCACCCCCACGGCGGCGTGCGCCGGATCGAGGCGGTCGCGCCGCTGCGCGAGCTCTTCGGCTACTCGACCGCGCTGCGCTCGCTCTCGCAGGGCCGCGCCTCCTTCTCGCTGCACTTCTCCGGGTACGGCGAGGCCCCGCCCGAGAAGGAGGCGACCTAGGCGGCCGCCCCGGCGGCGGCGCTATTTCCTGGCGGGCGCCGGGTACTGGACGAAGGGCCCCTTCGGCTCGGTGCCGGGCGGGACGAACGCCGGAGCCGCGATGCCCGACGGCCCGAGCTTCCGCATGTAGCGGTACATCGCGACGAGGTCCCCCGGCCACAGCTCGCGCACCCCGTACCAGGGCATGGGCGGGCGGGTCTGGAGCTTCTTCACCGCCGCGATCCACTCCTGCTCCGAGAGGCGGGCCACGAACAGCCGCAGGTTCGCCGGGTACGTCGTCCCCCAGGCGCCGCGATAGCCCACGGTGTCGCCGAGCACCCAGGACTCCTCCGGCACGGCGCCGGCGGCCGCGGCGTAGCCGGCCGTGTGGCACTCGTTGCAGCCGGCGATCTTCACGAGATAGCGGCCCCGCGCCAACTGCTGGGCGGCTGCGTCCGCCGCGGACTTCTTGCCGGCGGGCGCCGCGCCCTGCTTCGCGCCGCTCCCGCCGGCCGGAGGCGCAGCCTGCGCGGAGGCGGCGACGGCCGCGACGACAACCAGCGTTCCGAGCATCTTTGCGAGCATGGGTCCCTCCGTTGGTTTTCGCGCGATTATACCTGCTCCGGGGCCGCACGCACGGAGCGGCGGCCCGATCGTGGTACCATCGCCACCCGCATGAGGACGCGCCGCACGTGAGGACCTTCGCCGCCTACCGCCCGCTCGCGCCGACCTTCGCCCGCAGCCGCCGCGATCTGCTGCTGGGGCTGGCGGCGCTGGTGCTGACCAACGCGGCGACGTTCGCGCTCCCGTGGATCCTCAAGCGCGCCGTGGACGACCTGCACACCGGGATCAGCCGGGACGCGCTCGCGACGTACGTCGGGCTGATCCTGGTGGCTGCGCTCGTCCAGGGCCTCTTCCGCTACTGGGCGCGGCTGCTGCTCATCGGCGTCTCGCGCGACGTCGAGTACGACCTGCGCAACCTGCTCCTCGCCCGCCTGCTCTCGCACGCCCCCGTCTTCTTCCAGCGCTATCGCACCGGCGACCTCATGAGCCGCGCCACGGCGGACATCGAGGCGGTGCGGATGGTCATCGGCCCCGGCATCATGCAGCTGGGCAACACGGTGTGCACGTTCGCCATCGCGGTCGCGATGATGCTCTCGCTCAGCCCCGCCCTGACCCTCTGGTCGCTGCTGCCCCTGCCCCTGATCGCCGCCGTGATGTACTTCTCGGCGCAGGCCTACCACCGCCTGTACCTCGCCGTGCAGGTGCAGCAGGCGGCGCTGAACACGGTGGCGCAGGAGAACTTCACGGGCATCCGGGTGGTCAAGACGTACGCCCTCGAGCCCCACCAGCGCCGGAGCTTCTTCGCGGCGAACGGGGCCTACCTCGAGCACAGCATGGCGCTGGCGCGCGCCCTCGGGTTCTTCCACCCGCTGGTCGCGATGGTCGCGGGCACCGGGACGCTGATCGTGCTCTGGGCCGGCGGGCGCGGCATCATCGAGGGCCGGATCACCCTCGGCACCCTGGTGGCCTTCATGGCCCTCTTCGGCCTGCTGACCTGGCCGACGATCGCCCTCGGGTGGGTGATCAGCCTCCTGCAGCGCGGGTCGGCGGCGATGGGGCGCATCCGCGAGGTCCTCGATGCGCCGGAGGAGATCGCCGACCCCCTGGAGCCGCTGCCGCTGCCGCGGACGCCCGAGGGCGCGGCGCTGGAACTGCGCGACGTGACCTTCGCCTACCCCGGGCGTGCCGAGCCCGCGCTGCGCGGCGTGAGCCTGCGGGTCGCCCCCGGCGAGCGCATCGCCCTCGTCGGCCGCACCGGCGCCGGCAAGTCGACGCTCCTCGCGCTCATCCCCCGCCTCTGGGCGGTGGCCGACGGCAGCATCCTTGTCGACGGGACCGACGTCAACCGCGTGCGCGTGGCGGAGCTGCGCGGGCAGATCGGCTTCGTCCCGCAGGAGACGTTCCTCTTCTCCGACACCATCGCCGAGAACATCGGCTTCGTCGGGGCGGACGCCGCACCCGCGGACCTCGCCGCCGTCGAGGCCGCGGGGCGGCTCGCCGCCCTCGAGGCCGACGTCGCGGCGCTCCCCGACGGCTACGGCACCGTGGTCGGGGAGCGCGGGGTCACGCTCTCGGGGGGCCAGAAGCAGCGCGTCGCCATCGCGCGCGCGCTCGCGCGGGCGCCGCGGCTGCTCATCCTCGACGACGCGCTCTCCTCCGTGGACACGGAGACCGAGGAGCGGATCCTCGCCGCGGTCGCCGCGCCCGGCGGCGGGCGCACGCTGCTCTTTGTGTCGCACCGGCTCTCGACCATCCGCCGTGCCGACCGCATCTGCGTCCTCGAAGGGGGCGCGCTTGTCGAGGTCGGCACCCACGAGGAGCTCATGGCCCGGGAGGGGGCGTACCGCAGACTCGTCGAGCGGCAGCTGCTCGAGGAGGAGCTGGAGCGCGAGGGGGCCTGATGCGCCACGACCACCTCATCGACGAGATCGAGCCGAAAGGCTTCGACCGGCACCTGCTGCGCCGGCTGCTGGCGTACCTCGCGCCGTACCGCTGGCGCGTGGCGCTCGCCATCCTGCTCCTGCTCGCCGCCTCCGCCCTCTCGCTCGTGGGCCCCTACCTCGTGAAGCTGGGCATCGACGAGCACATCGCGACCGGGGACCTCGCCGGGCTCGACCGCATCGCGGTGCTCTTCTTCGCCGTCGCCCTCGCGGGCTTCGTGCTGCGCTACGCCCAGACGCTGCTCACCTACCGCATCGGGCAGCTGGCGATGCTGGACCTGCGCCTGGCCGTCTTCGACCGCATCGAGGCGCAGCCCCTGGCGTACTTCGACCGCACGCCGACCGGGCGCCTCATGACCCGCGTGGGCTCCGACGTCGAAGTCCTCCAGGAGCTGTTCTCGACCGGCGCGATCACCGTCTTCGGGGACCTGTTCACCGTGCTCGGGGTGGTCGTGGCGATGCTCGCGATCAACGCGCGGCTCGCGCTCGTGTCCTTCGCGGTGCTGCCGCTGCTGTTTGGCGCGACCGTGTTCTTCCGCAGCCGCGTCCGGCGCTCCTTCCGCGCGATCCGCCAGAAGGTCGCGCGCATGAATGCCTTCCTCAACGAGCACGTCGGTGGGATCGTCGTCGTGAAGCTCTTCTCCCGCGAGGCGCCGGCGGCCGCGCGCTTCGAGCGCATCAACGACGAGCACCGGCAGGCCTTCATGGGCGCGGTGCTCGCCTACGCCGTCTTCTTCCCCGTCGTGGAGCTGATCGGGGCGGTCGCCGTGGCGCTCCTGCTCGGCTACGGCGGCGCGCAGATCCTCGCCGGGGCGCTCTCCTTCGGCGGGCTCGTCGCCTTCCTCGAGTACGTGCAGCGCTTCTACAAGCCGGTGCAGGACCTCGCGGAGAAATTCAACATCCTCCAGTCCGCGATGGCGGCGGCCGAGCGGATCTTCGGCGTGCTCGACACCGAGCCGGCGATCACGGACCCGCCCGCGCCGCTGCCCGTGACCAGGGCGCGCGGCGCGGTCGAGTTCCGTGACGTGCACTTCGCGTACGAGCCGGGCGAGGAGGTCCTGCGCGGCATCTCGCTGCGCGTGGAGCCCGGCGAGACGGTCGCCATCGTCGGCGCGACCGGCTCCGGCAAGACCTCCCTCGTCAGCCTGCTCGCGCGCCTCTACGATCCGCAGCGGGGGACCGTGCTCCTCGACGGCGTGGACGTGCGCGCGTACGCGCAACGCGACCTGCGGCGGCAGATGGCGGTCGTCCTGCAGGACGTGTTCCTCTTCTCGGGCAGCGTCCTCGAGAACATCGCGCTGGGCGACCCCGGCATCGACCGGGACGCCGCGGTGGCGGCGGCGCGGCGCGTCGGCGCCGACGGCTTCGTCCGCGCCCTGCCCCGCGGCTACGACACGGCAGTGGGGGAGCGGGGCGTCCTGCTCTCCGTCGGCGAGCGGCAGCTGCTGTCGTTCGCGCGGGCGCTGGCCCACGACCCGCCGCTGCTGGTCCTCGACGAGGCGACGTCCTCGGTCGATTCACAGAGCGAGGCGCTCATCCAGCAGGCGCTCGCGGTGCTCTTCGCGGGACGCACGTCGATCGTCATCGCGCACCGGCTCTCGACGATCCGCGATGCCGACCGCATCGTGGCGCTCCAGCGCGGGCGGATCCGCGAGTCCGGGACGCATGCCGAGCTGCTGCGCGCCGGCGGCCTCTACGCCAAGCTCCACCGCCTGCAATACGTCGGCGGCTGAAAACCGGCCATCTGCGGCGTTGCACTCCTCATGTCTGCCTGCGGCGGGCACGAGCCCGCCTCAGCATCCATTTCGTCGCGCGCCTTGCATCTGACCGCTTTTGAGCTGCCTCCAGACGGTCTCAGGGGCAGGCGGACGCCATCCCAGGATTCGCTCTTCGCGTGACTTGTCACGGGCCAATCCTGCTTGGCTGTAATGACGTGGGTCCAGTCGGGATGAAAGACAGGCAAAGCAAAGGCCCCGGCCGGACCGCCCGGCCGGGGCCTGAGAGCGCGAGGGAGGGACTACTCGACCTTGACCTTCCCGTCCTCGATGATCAGGTCGTACTTGTACCCCATCCCGAAGTCCTTGTTGAGCGTGATCTTGCCGTTGATCAGCACGGTGTCGCCGACCTTGGCCTCGTCCATCGTCGTGATCGTCAGGTCGTTGCCCCCGGCCTGGCCGGTGCCGTCCTGCACGTGGATCCAGTTCTTGCCCATGATCTGGGGGCTGAACTTGACGACCTTGCCGCGCACCGACACGTCCTTGCCGCCCAGCGCGCCCTTGCCCGCGTAGATGTCGCCGACGGTCTTGTCGGCCTTCTTGATGTTCGTGAACGAGACGTTCGCGTCCTTCGCGGCCTGCGTCGGATCGAGCTTCGGGTGCGCCCCCTCCGGCATCTGCGCCGCCATGTCGCCGCCGCCCATGCCGGGCATGCCGGACATCCCCATCCCGCCGCCCGGCGCGGCCGCGCCGGCCGGCAGCTTGTCGCCCTTGGCGATGGCCCCGACGAAGTAAACCACGTCGAAGGTGCGGTTGAGCGTGTTGCTCTTGTAGTTGGCCATCGGCATCCCCTCGGGGATGGTGACCGTCTCGCCCTTCTTCACGTCGAACTGCGGCGCCGCCGCCCAGACCTTGGACTTGCCGTCGTCGACCTGCACGTAGGTGTAGCTGCCGGCGTTCATCGTCTCGACGACTTTGCCGGTGATCAGCTTGCCGGCGGCGGACTGCGTCGGGGCGGACGCCGCGGGCATGCCGCCGGGCATGCCCGTCGGCGGGTGACCGGGCGGCTTCTCCATGCCCTCGCCGGGGCTCATCGGCGCCGGTGCCGAGGCCTGGGGCTGCGGGGCAACCTCGGGCGCCTTGCTCTTGCAGGCAACGGGGACCGCGCACACGACCCCGACCGCCACCAACATCCGTATGGCCTGCTTCATCACGCGTCTTCCTCCCTCTTGTCGTCGACCGGTCGGCGCCCGGGCGTCCCGGACGCTTCGCGAACGCTTATTCTTACCAGAGACCGCCCCGGGGTGCAAGGTCGCGCGCGTGGCGTCCCGCGGGCCGCCCGTGCCCCCCCGGCGCGGCGCGCTCCCTTGAGCCCCCCATCGACCGCCGTTTCCAGGGCGTATAGACCGCGGGGCGGACCAGAAGTTCCAGCAGGAACGGGGCGATACGAGGCCGCCGCTCACGCCGCAGGAAGCGAGAGGCTGAACTCCACGCCGGCGCCGCCGGGGAGGTTGCGGGCCTCCAGCACGCCCTCGTGCTGGTCAGCGATGCGCGAGGCGATGGCCAGCCCGAGCCCCGTCCCTCCGTCCTTGGTCGTGAAGAACGGGTCGAACACGCGCTCGAGCTGGTCGGCGGGGATGGGCGGCCCGGTGTTGGTCACGCGCACGACCTGGAAGCGCCGTCCGCCCTGCTCGGCCGCGCCGAGGATAAAGCTCAGCGTCCCCCCGCCCCGCGGCGCCATCGCCTGCACCCCGTTGAGCGCGACGTTCAGCAGCAACTGGGTGAGCTGGTCCGCGTCGCCCGACACCTCCTCCGTCGCGCCTTCGCCGGGCTGGAAGGCGACCGTCACTCCCTGCTTGCGCGCCTGCGTCTCCACCAGCGCGACGACGCGGCGGACGACCTCGCGCAGATCCAGGGGCCTGCGGTCCGCGGGGCGCGGCCGCGCGAAGGTCAGGAAGCGCTCCGCCGTCTGCGCCAGCCGGTCGATCTCGCCGATGTGCAGCTCGAGCATCCGCCGCTCCGGGGCGTCCGCGGGGACGACGTCCCGCAGGATCTCGGCCGTCCCCTTGAGCGCGTGCAGCGGGTTCTTGATCTCGTGCGCGATCCCGGCGGTCAGTTCGCCGAGCGCGCCGAGCCGCCCCGCGCGGATGAGCTGGGCCTCGATCCGGCGCTGCTCGGCGAGGGCGTCGGCCAGCTCCCGCGCCAGCCGCTCCTGCTTGCGCCGCTCGCCTCGCTCGCGGTCGACCAGCAGCCCGGCCACGACGGCGACGATGTTGAACAGCAGGATCTCCAGCCCCTTGACGAGCGCGTCCGCGGGATCCTGCGCGACGAGGCTCGTGAAGGCATGCGGGAAGTACGCGGCGGAGGCGAACAGCGAGAGCGTGATCCCCCCGCGGAACCCCTCCGAGAAGGCGGCGAAGAGGATGGGCAGGTAGTAGAGGCGCCGCAGCACCTCGTGCACCTGGCCGTGGTGCGTCGGCGCGCCGTAGTGCAGCGCCGTGATCCCCAGGCACGGCAGCCACGCCGTCAGGAGCATGCGGGCGCTGAAGAGCGCGCGCACGCCGCCCACGCGGGGCGCCTCAGACATTGCGCCGGATCCCGTGCTTCTCGATGCGGTAGACGAGGATGTGCCGCGGCACGCGCAGGTACGCGGCGGCCTGGCTGATGTTCCCGCCCTTGAGCCGCAGCGCGCGCTCGATGACCTTCTTCTCGAGGTCCACGAGCGAGAGCCCCTCGGGCGGCAGCGGCGGCCAGCCTTCGGCTTCGGTCTCGGCCGCGGCGGCGTCCTCGCGCCCGCGCGGCGCCGGCGGCAGGTCCCCGAGGGCGACCTCGCCGCCGCGGCTGAGGATCGCCAGGCGCTCGCAGGCGTTCTTCAGCTCGCGCACGTTGCCCGGCCACGGCCGCGCCGCCAGCTCCGCCATCACCGCCGGCGGCACCGACAGCTCGCGGTCGGCGCTGAGCTCGCGCATGAAGTGCTCCACCAGCGGCGGGATGTCCTCGGGGCGCTCGCGCAGCGGCGGCACGCGGATCTCCACGACGTTGAGCCGGTAGTAGAGATCCTCGCGGAAGGCGCCCTCGCGGATCCGCTCCGGCAGGTCGCGGTTGGTGGCCGCGACGATCCGCACATCCACCGGCACGGGGGCATCGCCGCCGACGACGTCCACGACGCGCTCCTGGAGCGTCCGCAGCAGCTTCGCCTGCAGCGCGAGCGGGATCTCGGCGATCTCGTCGAGGAAGAGCGTGCCGCCCGCCGCCTGCCGGAAGCGCCCGGGGCGTTCGCGCACCGCGCCGGTGAAGGCGCCGCGCGTGTGGCCGAAGAGCTCGGACTCGAGCAGCTCGCCGGGGATCGCCGCGCAGTTGACGGCGACGAACGGTCCATCCACGCGCCGCGAGCGCACGTGGATGCGCCGCGCCACCGCCTCCTTGCCGGTGCCGCTCTCCCCGGTGACCAGCACCGTCGCGTCCGTGGGCGCGACGCGGTCGGCGACCTCGAGGACGCGGGCCATCGCCGCGGAGACGCTGACGATCGCGCGCTCCACGCCGCCGGCGCGGATCCGCAGGTCGCGCACCTCGGCCGCGAGCCGCCGCCGCTCGAGGGCCTTGTCGACCGCCAGCAGCAGCTGCTCCCGGTGGAAGGGCTTGCCGATGAAGTCCTCCGCCCCCTCCTTCATGGCGGCGACCGCGGTCTCGACGTTGCCGAAGGCGGTGATCACCAGCACCGGGACGTCGGGCGCCCGCCCCCGTACGGCGCGCAGCACCTCCAGGCCGGAGACCCCGGGCATCTTCAGGTCCGTGATCACCAGGTCGAACCGCGCCGGGGAGAACAGTGCCAGCCCCTCGCGCCCGTCGGGCGCCGCCGTCACCTCGTGCCCCGCCCGGCGCAGGTTGAAGAGCGCGACCTCGCGCCCCGCCTCGTCGTCGTCGATGAACAGGATGCGGCCGGCGCCGGTGCGGCCGCCCCCCGCCGAGCCCGCTGGCATCGTCGCCTACCTGCTCCGCATGCGGGACTCGGTGCCCGCGCGCAGGCGCTGCACGTTCGCCCGGTGCTTGAACAGCACGAACACCGCCAGCGCCGCGAAGAGGAGCGTGACCGGGCGCTCGGCCCCGGCCAGCGCCGCGACCGCCGGCAGCGCGAGCGCGCCGGCGATCGAGGCGAGCGAGACGTAGCCGAGCGCGAAGAAGAGCGACAGCCAGACGGCGCCGAACGCCACCGCCGCCTGCCAGCACAGCACCAGCGCCACCACGACCGTGGAGATGACCCCCTTGCCGCCCCGGAACCCGAGAAAGGGCGAGTAGCAGTGCCCCAGCACCACCGCGGCCCCCGTCGCGGCCAGCCAGGCGGGCCCGACGCCCGCCAGCCGCGCCGCCAGCAGCGGCGCCACGCTCTTGAGCACGTCCCCGCCCGCCGCGGTGATGCCGGCCGCGCGCCCGGCCACGCGGAAGACGTTCGTCGCGCCGACGTTCCCGCTCCCCTCGCGTCGCACGTCCCGCCCGGCGATGAGGCGCCCTGCCAGGTAGCTGCAGGGGATCGAGCCGGCGACGAAGCCGGCGAGCGGCCAGAGCGCCTCCATCACCGCCCCTCTATCGCCCCCTGACCGAGTTCGCCAATAATCTCATAACGTCCCAAGTGGGTAATCATAGTTCCCTTGAGGATGGTTATTTAGCGAACTTGGCCTTGGCACTACGGAACACCGGCCCCCACACTGGATGCCCTGCTTCTGCGGGAGTCAGCTCAAAATTCGGGTTGATCGCCAGCGCCTTCCTGAAGGCATCGAAGCACATCTTCTCCCTCCCGGAAACGCAATGTATGAAAGCAAGGTATTTATATGCGCTCACTTTGTCATCCCTATCGGCCAGTTTCGTTTGCAGAACGGTATTCAACGCTTCCATGGAGGCAATATAGTTGCCTTCCTCGTAGTTCTCTACGCCCTTGTTCAGCTTATGGACAGCTGTCCTGTTATACCACCAGCATTCATCACATGTATTCAGGGCATGACAGCCACTCAGAAACCATGCAAGCAGCACGCCTAGTAATACATTGCGGCGACCAAACATCCAAACACTCCTATTTTTTCAGTCATCAAATTCTAGTTGGCGAATTTGTGCTCAATTTTTATTTTCTCGCCCGGTGCCACCTTGATGACAACTGTGCGTGTCGGGAACGTCGTATTGCGAATCTTGATCTCATGCGAGCCGCCAACGACCTGCAACTCCAGCAAAGGGGGGCTTACACCCTGCATTCTACCATCCAGATAAACCTCTCCCCATGGCTTGATCAACAAACTCACCACTGCTGGAGCTCCTGTCGTCTCGGCCAAAGTACGCACACGAGAGCTTTTCTTTACTCCCTGTACCGTCTTGTCTGATTTCTTGCGCTCTGCTGCTTTTTTTGCCGTGCTTGATTCCGGGGGAGTCTGCACCTTGGTGTCCAGATGCAACTGCACCTTGTTATCCATTGCAGCCTGAGCTGCGACACCTGAAGGCGTCCGTGCGCTATCGGCCTTTCCTTGCGCGGCCAGCAAAACCGGCGATGGACGGCTCGCCAATTTGACCGTCAATGTGACCAACAACGAGAGCAGCACGATCGACGCTGTTCCGATGACCGCGACGCGCTGCCTTCGGGTCGCATTGTTGTAATACATAATGGCCCGGCGCTCCCACCGGGCCATGGTGCCGGCAAAGCTGTCCCAATAGTTTTCCACCCGGAACATCAAGGCATCAAAGCCCGTCGCACCAGCTTGTCTGGATTGTTTGGCCAGGCTCCGTTGCGTCGAGGTGAAGTCACCCGGGTAGCCGATCGCATAAACCTCGTGTTCGCGCACGTGCTTGTAGGTGCGCGAGCCCTGGTAATGGAACATGCCCGCATATTCCTG
>DATDCY010000172.1 GCA_036524115.1 bacterium
CCCGTGGGTCCCGTCGCGAGCCCGCGCATCCGGCGCGCGATCGTCAGCAGGTTGCCCACCCGCCGCCCGAGGACATCCGCCAGCTGGCGCCGCCGGGACTGCGGGGGCGCGAGCCGCACGGGCGCCCGCAGCACGTGGGCGAGGGCTCCGGCCGTGAGCGCTTCCACGCACGCCGGGGAGGGGCAGACCCAGGCGCCGCGGCCGGGCAGCCGTCCCTCGAGGTCGAAGCAGGCGTCGCCCTCCGGGTCGCGCACGATACGGATCATCTCCGCGCGCGGGCGCCGCCGCCGGCAGCCGAGGCACGTGCGCCCGGCATCAAGGTCCCGCCGGCCCATCAGGCGCATCCCCTTCCGCGGCCTCGGCCGCCGCCGGGCCGTCGACCTCCGTGCGGCTCTTGATGTCCACCTCCCAGCCGAGGAGCTTGGCCGCGAGCCGGACGTTCTGGCCCTTCTTGCCGATCGCCAGCGAGAGCTGGTCGTCCGGGACGACCGCGAGCAGCGCGTGCCGGCCCTCGTCGACCTCCACGCGATCAACGAGCGCCGGCGCCAGCGCGTTCACGAGAAACGCGCGCACGTCCTCGGCGTACGGGACGATGTCCACCTTCTCGCCGCGCAGCTCGCGCACCACCGATTGCACGCGCGAGCCCTTGACGCCGACGCAGGCGCCGACCGCGTCGACGTCCTTGGCCGTGGAGAGCACCGCGATCTTGGCCCGCTCGCCCGGGTCGCGCGCGGCGCCGAGGATCTTCACGAGCCCCTGCCGGATCTCGGGGACCTCGAGCGCGAAGAGGCGCACGAGGAACTCCGGCGCGGTGCGGCTGAGGATCACCTGCGGGCCGCGGATGGTGCGGCGCACCTCGAGCACGAAGGCCCGGATCTGATCGCCGCCGCGGTAGGACTCGCGCGGGATCTGCTCCTTCTTCGGCAGCACCCCCTCGGTCTTGCCGAGGTCGACGAGCAGGTCGCCCTTCTCCTTGTGGTGCACGGTGCCGGTGAGGATGTCCCCCTCGCGCCCCTTGAAGTCGTGGTGGATGTGGTCGCGCTCGGCCTCCCGCACGCGCTGCACGATCACCTGCTTGGCGGTCTGCGCGGCGACGCGCCCGAAGTCGGCCAGGTCGGTGAGCGCCTCGACCTTCCCGCCGAGCTGCGCCTCCGGGTCGATGGCCCGCGCCGCCGCGAGCGGGATCTCCGCGAGCACGTCCTGCGGGCGCTCGACGACCGTCTTCATCACGAGGATCTCCAGGTCGCCGGTGTCCTGGTTGAGGCGGACCCGCAGCTGGCCGTCCTCGCCGAGGCGCTTGCGCGAGGCCGAGATCAGGGCGGTCTCGAGCGCCTGGACGACCTCGGCGCGGTCGAGGCCGCGCTCGAAGCTGATCTGGTCGATGACGTGCATCAGTTCACGGTTCATGCGCCGATCCCCCTGACTCCGCCGCCGGCGAGGGCCTGCGGCCGCGCAGCAGCGCCGCCCAGTCGACCTCCGGCCGTGCGGCGGCGATGTTCGAGAACTCGATCTCGACGGGCGCGCCCCCGTCGGGCTCGAAGCGCACCAGCCCGCCCTCGACCGCCAGGAGCCGCCCGGTGAGCTGCCGCCGGCCGTCCGCAAGCGGGGCGAACGTCTTGAGGCTCGCGCGCTCGCCCACGTGGCGGGCGAAGTCCTCGAGGCGCTTCCACGGCCGGTCGATGCCGGGGGAGGAGACCTCGAGGTTGTAGCGGCCCGGGAGCACCTCCGCGACCTCGAGGGCGGTCTCGATGGCCCCGCTCGCCGCCTGCAGCTCGTCCACGGTCACGCCGCCGCCGGGGCGGTCCAGCGTGAAGCGCAGGATCGGCGCCTTGCCGGGGCCCGTGAGCGTCACATCGAGCAGCTCGAGCCCGAGCCCGGCGAGGATCGGCGTCGCGATCTTCGCGGCGGCCTCCTCGGCCTGCTGACGGCGCGACATGGCTCAAGCCTCCCTTTCAAAAAAGAAAAATGGGCTTCGGGAAGCCCATTCCTTCGCCTCGATATCGCCGTGTCTGGCTAACCGATGAATGATACCCCGCCCAAGGGGCGGAGCGCAAGGGCAATCCGCCGGCGCGAGCGCCTCCGGCCGCGCGGCGGCCGGGCCTTTAGGCGGCCGGGGCGGCGAGGGAGAGGCGCTGGATGCCGAGCGCCAGGCCGCTGCCCGGGGCGACCTCGACGACCGCGCCCTGGAACTGGGCGGCGCCCCTGGCGGTCTCGAAGCGCTCGGGCAGGCCGGTGAGGAACTTGCGCACGACGATGTCCGGGTCGACCCCGATGACCGACTCGACCGGACCGGTCATGCCCAGGTCCGAGATGTAGGCGGTGCCGCCGGGAAGCACCCGCTCGTCGGCGGTCTGCACGTGGGTGTGCGTGCCCACGACCGCGCTGACCCGGCCGTCGAGAAAGCGCCCGAAGGCGATCTTCTCGCTGGTGGCCTCCGCGTGGAAGTCCACGACGCGCACCCGGGCCTCGCCGGCGAGCGCCTCGATCTCGGCGAGCACGCTCCGGAAGGGGCAGTCGAGGTCGTTCATGAAGACCCGGCCCGAGACGTTCAGCACCGCGACCTTCGTGCCGTCGCGGGCGGTCACGACCACCGAGCCGTAGCCCGGGGCGCCAGGCGGGTAATTGAGGGGACGCAGGAGGCGGTTCTCCTTCGGGATGTAGCCGAGGACCTCCTTCTTGTCCCAGATGTGGTTGCCCGAGGTGATCACGTCGACGCCGAGGCGCAGCAGGTCGGCGCCGGTCTCGGGGGTGATCCCGAAGCCGCCGGCCGCGTTCTCGCCGTTGGCCACCGTCAGGTCGATCCCGTGCGCCTCCTGCACCTTGCGCAGGTGCGTCGCCAGGGCCTGCCGCCCCGGCTTGCCGACGACGTCCCCGATGAACAGGATCTTCATCGGACGCAGGACGGTGCCGCTCGAGGAACCGTCTGACGAGGCCGAAGAAGGCTGCAGATGCAAGGCGGGCGACGATCCGGCGACTGAGGCGACCTCGTGGTCGCCGCAGGGAGGCGGGAGGAGCCCAACGCCGCAGATGCGGCCTTATCCGGCCTCGTCACTTCGCGTAGTCGACCGCGCGCTTCTCGCGGATGACGGTGACGCGGATCTGCCCCGGGTAGGTGAGCTGCTCCTCGATCTTGCGGGCGATGTCGCGCGCGAGCACGACGGTGTCGCCGTCGCTGACCTGGTTCTCCTGCACCATGATCCGGATCTCGCGCCCGGCCTGGATCGCGAAGGCCTTCTCGACTCCCCGGAAGGAGTCGGCGATTTCCTCGAGCTTCTCCATCCGCTTGACGTAGGCCTCGAGGACCTCGCGGCGGGCGCCGGGGCGCGCCGCGGACAGTGCGTCGGCGGCGGCGACGAGCACCGCCTCGACCGTGCGCGGCTCCTCCTCCTCGTGGTGCGAGGCGATCGCGTTGATCACCTCCTCGCTCTCCTCGTAGCGCCGGGCGACCTCGGCGCCGATGATCGCGTGCGGCCCCTCGGTCTCGTGGTCCAGCGCCTTGCCGATGTCGTGGAGCAGGCCCGCGCGCCGGGCGAGCTTGACGTTGAGCCCGAGCTCGGCGGCCATGATCCCGCAGAGGTAGGCCACCTCGCGCGAGTGCTTGAGGATGTTCTGCGCATAGCTCGTGCGGTACTTGAGCCGGCCGATCAGCCGCACGATCTCCTGGTGCGCGTTGTGCACGCCGAGGTCGAACATCGCCTGCTCCCCGGCCTCGCGGATCGCCTGGTCGGTTTCCTTCTTGACCTTCTCGACGACCTCCTCGATGCGCGCCGGGTGGATGCGCCCGTCCGCGATGAGCCGCTCGAGCGAGATCTTGGCGATCTGGCGGCGCACGGGGTCGAAGGCGGAGAGGATGACGGCCTCGGGGGTGTCGTCGATGATCAGGTCGACGCCCGTCGCCGCTTCGAGGGTGCGGATGTTGCGTCCCTCGCGGCCGATGATGCGTCCCTTCATCTCCTCGCTCGGGAGCGGCACGACCGAGACGGTCGACTCCGCGACGTAGTCGCTCGAGTAGCGCTGGATCGCGGTGCTGATGATCTCCTTGGCCTTCTTGTCGGCGATGAGGCGCGTCTCCTCCTCGGCGCGGCGGATGGTGCGCGCGGACTCGGCCTTGACCTCCTCCTGGAGGCTCTCGAGGAGCTGGCGGCGGGCCTGCTCGGCCGTCATGCCGGCAACGCGCTCGAGGCGCACCTTGGCCTCGTCGACGAGCCGGCCGATCTCCTTTTCCTTCTCGCCGAGGCCCTTCTCGCGCTCGGCGAGGCGCCCGTCGCGCTGGTTGAGATCGGACTCCTTGCGGTCGAGGAGGCTCACCTTGCGCTCGAGGTTCTCCTCCTTCTGGTCGAGGCGCTTCTCGACCGACGCGAACTCCTGGCGCTTCTCGCGCGTCTCCTTCTCGAAGTCGGCCTTGGCGCGCAGCAGGTACTCCTTGGCCTCCAGCGCCGCCTCCTTCTCGCGGGTCGCGGCCTTGGCCTCTGCCGCCTCGACGATCGTGCGGGCCTCGCTCTCGGCGGCGCCGATCTTCTTCTCGGCGACGGACCGGCGCGCGAGCCAGCCGGCGAGCACGCCCGCGGCGAGCGCCGCCAGGGCGATGATCACTGCGATGGGCATCTGCACGGGTGACATGTCACCACCTCCTTGTCGGTGAACCGCCGGGTGCGGCGCGGATCACGCGGTCTTCGGTGACCACGAAGTCCATCGGGACGTCGTGAGGTCCGGTCGGGACGCGCTCGAGGACCTGCGCCTCGAAGGCGAGCCCGACCTTCAGGGTGCCGGGGGCGGCGTCGGCGAAGGCCCGGTCGTAGAATCCGAGCCCGTAGCCGAGGCGCCCGCCCGCGGGGTCAAAGGCCAGCCCCGGGACGAGGAACAGGGGGATGGCCGCGGTGGGCAGGAACCGCGCCGTCTCGCGCGGCGGCTGGGGGATGCCGAAGTGGTTGGGGACCAGCTCGTCGAGGGAGCGCAGCTCCGCGAACGAGAACGGATGCACCTCGCCGTGGAGATGGACCGGGACGGCGACCCGCCGCCCGGCGGCCAGGAGCGAGGCGATGAGGCCCATGGTCTCGACCTCCTCGCGGAAATTGACGTACGGGCAGACGATCGACGCCGACCCGAATCCGGGGAGGGTGCGGCACGCGGCGGCGATGCGGGCGCTGCGCGCGGCGCGGTCGGCCGGCGCGATGCCGCGGCGCGACTCCGTCAGGCGGCGGCGCAGCGCGCTCTTGTTCTCGGGGGCGACCGGTGGCTGGTCCATGGTGGCGCGGCACGCGGGCCGGGCTGAAGACTTGGGCCGGAATCTGCGCGCAGGCGTTGCGACGGAGGCCCGGACGCCGGCCGGGACCTCGGGGAAGGGCGGTGGGGCGTCTAGGCGGATGCGATCGCCGGCGAGAGGAGCGGCAGAGCCGCGCCCGGACGCGCCGGATGACCTGATCCCGCTTTCACCCTGCAGGCCCCCGGCGCCGTGCCCGTTCGCACGGAATGCCCCCCGAAGACCTCATTGCCACCGCTGCTGCCCATGTGCGAACTCTGCCGCGTTCAGATCCGGTGCCGAAGCTGCCCGAATCCTTGCTGTCCTTGTCCTTTCGTTGAGCGTTTCCGCCTCTATGTCAACGGGCCGCGTCCGCGGCCCGGGTCCGTCGAAAAGCCCCCGCGAAGGTGCCGTGTGGGCAAAAATGGTCTCGAACCAAAAGGTCCAAGTGGGAAGGCAGCAGGGCGCGTAAGGCTTCCCGCACCAGGTACGGGCCTGCTCAGGGCGCCCATCGTTTGCCTCCCCGTGCCATTCTCTGTTGGTTCGACAATTTTGTCGCCCAATCACGAACACCGCAGGGGCACGGCCTTACGGTGACCCGAGTATAGATTCGGCGAGAGGGAAAAGGCAAGCGCTTCGACAGCGCGCGGCCTCAGGCGCCGGCGGCGGTATCGCGTGGGGGGGCGAGCAGCGCGTCGAGGCGCGAGACGAGCGCCTCGACGCGCGATGCGTCGGCCGCCGCGGGCCCGGCGCACTGATCGCGCAGCCGGAAGAGCTCGTCGGCGATGTGCAGCGCCGCGAGCACGGCGATCTTGCTCGTGACGACCACCTTCCCCGATGCGGCCACCTCGCGCATGCGCTGGTCGACGTGGCGGGCCAGTTCCTCGAGGCGCGCGGCGGACTCCGTCGTGCGCAGGGGATACGTCTCCCCGTAGATCCGGACGGTGACGTGCTCGTCGCTCACCAGGAGACCTGGTCGATTTCCCTGATCAGCCCGCTGATGCGCTCGCGCACCGCGGCCCGTTCGGCGCGCAGGCGGGAGATCTCCTCGAGCAGCTGCTCGTCGGCGGGGGGGCAGTCCTTCGACGCGGGGGAGAGCGGCGGCGCGACGCTCTGGCGCTCGGCGAGCTCGCGCTCGAGCCGCGCCACCTCCCGTCTCAGCCTCTGGACGAGGTCGGCCACGGCGTCGACGCGGTCCTCAAGGATGTCGATGGATGCCGCCACGTCAGGAACGCTACCTCAGACATTACTTGATGTCAATTGAATACACGCGCAATATCAAGGGGTTGATTTTGAATGCCAAGAAACAGGCTGATGCCGGATGACCTCGGGGGAAGTTTCAACACATCGGCAGGACGAAAAAAAATGGCCCGCGCATCATCCGCGATGCGCGGGCCACAGACGGCTTTCCGTGCTAGGCGGCGCTCTCCTTGGCGATCGCGGCAAGGCGGGAGAATGCAGCCTGGTCGATGATCGCCAGTTCGGCGAGGACCTTGCGGTTGATCTCGATCCCGGCCTTCTTCAGCCCCGCCATGAAGCGGCTGTAGGAGAGGTCGTTCGCGCGCGCGCCTGCGTTGATGCGCACCACCCACAGGCCCCGGAAGTCCCGTTTCTTCGCGCGCCGGTCGCGGTAGGCGTACTTGCGCGCCTTGTCGACCGCCTCGGTGGCCGGCCGCAGGAGGCGGTGCTTGCCGCCCCAGTAGCCCTTGGCGGCCTTGAGAACCCTCTTGCGTCGCTGCGGGGTCTTGGGCCCGCCCTTTGTCCTCGGCATCGCTTGGTCTCCTTCGTCCTAGAACTTGTACGGGATCAGCTTCCTGATGTTCTTGGCGTCCGCGGCATTGACCGTGTCGGCGAGGCGCAGACGCCGCTTGCGCTTGCGGGTCTTGGTCGTCAGGATGTGGCTCGCGTAGGCCTTCGAGCGCTTGATCTTGCCGCTCTTGGTCGTCAGGAAGCGCTTGGCCGCCGCGCGCTTGGTCTTGATCTTAGGCATCCTTGGCATCCTCCTCGGGCTCAGGCTCGTGCTGGGCGGCGCGGACCACGGACTCCGGGAAGACCGCGCCCGGTTTGACAACGAGATAGACATACATGTTGCGCCCCTCGAGGCGGGGCGGGTTCTCCGGCGCCGCGTAGGGCGTCAGGTCGGCGGTGAGACGGTCGAGTATGGCCTTGCCGAGGTGGGTGTGCGCCATCTCGCGCCCGCGGAACATGATCGTGACCTTGACGCGGTGGCCCTGCGAGAGGAAGCGCAGGACGTGGCCCTTCTTGAAGTCGTAGTCGTGCCCCTCGATCTTCGGGCGCATCTTGATTTCCTTGATCTTGATGATGCGCTGGTGCTTCTTCGACTCCTGCGTCTTCTTCGCCTGGCTGTACTTGTACTTGCCGAAGTCGAGAATGCGGCAGACCGGCGGGACGGCGGTGGGGGCCACCTCCACCAGGTCGAGGTCGCGGTCCCACGCCGCCTGGATGGCGTCGTTGATGTTCATCACCCCGAGCTGGTTGCCCTCGTTGTCGATCACCCGGACCTCCCGGGCACGGATCTCGCGGTTCACCCGCTGCTGGACCGTCGCCGTAACGCTCATGCCACCGTCACCGTTCGCTGACCCCCTTGTTCGTGGAGTAACCCGAGGAACGCGTCGAGCGGGAGGGCACCGATGTCGCCCTCCTCGCGGCGGCGGACGCCGACCGTGCCGTCCGCCTGTTCCCGGGCGCCGAGTATAGCCATGAAGGGCACCTTCTGCAACTGCGCTTCGCGGATCTTGTAGCCGATCTTCTCGTTGCGCAGGTCGAGCTCGACGCGGTGGCCGGCGGCGCGGAGGCGCTCGGCGACGGCGCGCGCGTAGTCGTCCTGCGCATTCGTGATCGTGAGGACGGCGACCTGCACCGGCGCGATCCAGAAGGGGAAGGCGCCCGCGAAGTGCTCGATGAGCACCGCGATGAAGCGCTCGATCGAGCCGAGCACCACGCGGTGGATCATCACCGGGCGCTTCTGCTGCCCGTCGGCCGCGACGTACGTCAGGTCGAAGCGCTCCGGCAGGGTGAAATCGCACTGGATCGTCGCGCACTGCCAGGAGCGGCCGATCGCGTCCTCGAGCTTGACGTCGATCTTCGGGCCGTAGAAGGCCCCGTCGCCCTCGTTGATCTCGTAGGCGATGCCGGCGGCGTCCAGCGTCACGCGCAGCGCGTTCGTCGCCAGCTCCCAGTCCGCGTCGGAGCCGATCGACTTCTCCGGGCGCGTCGAGAGCTCGAGGGTGAAGTTGAACCCGAACATCCCCATCACGTCGCGGATGAAGCCGAGCACGCCCTCGATCTCGCCCCGCAGCTGCTCCGGGGTGCAGAGGATGTGCGCGTCGTCCTGGGTGAACTCGCGCACGCGGGTCAGCCCGTGGAGCACGCCGGACTTCTCGTGGCGGTTGACCGTCCCCAGCTCGAAGTAGCGCAGCGGCAGGTCGCGATACGAGCGCAGCTGGGACTTGTAGATCATCATGTGCGAGAGGCAGTTCATCGGCTTGATGCCGTAGCGCTGCTCGTCGATCTCGGTGAAGTACATGTTCTCGCGGTAGTTGTCGTAGTGCCCGGAGCGCCGCCAGAGCTCCTCGCGCAGGATCCGCGGCCCGAAGACCATCTGGTAGCCGCGCTTGAGGTGCTCGCGGCGCTCGAACTCCTCGACCAGGTAGCGCAGCAGCGCGCCCTTGGGGTGCCAGAGCACCATGCCCGGCCCGACCTCGTCGGAGAACGAGAACAGGTCCAGCTCGCGGCCGATCTTGCGGTGGTCGCGCTTCTGCGCCTCCTCGATCCGGTGCAGGTAGGCCTCGAGCGCGGCCTTGTCGGGGAAGCTCGTGCCGTAGATCCGCTGGAGCATCCGGTTGCGCTCGTCGCCGCGCCAGTAGGCGCCGGCGATCGAGAGCAGCTTGAAGGCCTTGATCTTCCCGGTCGAGCTGACGTGGGGCCCTCGGCACAGGTCGGTGAAGCCCCCCTGGCGGTAGAGCGACACGGTCGGGTCGTGAATCGCCTCGATCAGTTCGGCCTTGTAGACCTCGCCCTTCTCGCGGAACGCGCGCAGCGCCTCGTCGCGCGGCACCTCGCTGCGCACGAACGGCGTGTTGGCCTTGACGATCTCGGCCATCCGCTTCTGGATGCGCTCGAGGTCCTCGGGCGTGAACGGTTTCTCGACGTCGAAGTCGTAGTAGAAGCCGTCCTCGATCGCGGGGCCGATCGCGAGCTTGACGTCGGGGAAGAGTCGCTTCACCGCCTGCGCCATGACGTGCGACGTCGAGTGACGGATGACGTCGAGCGCCGCCGGATCCGAGCGCCGCACGACTTCGAGCGGGCCTCCGCTCTCGTCGACGGGCGTGTGGAGATCCACGAGCTGCCCGCCGACCTTCACCGCCACCACGTCGTCGTCGAGCTGCTTTCGCTCGGCGAGGATCT
>DATDCY010000173.1 GCA_036524115.1 bacterium
CGCGTGGTCGAGCGGCCCTTCCCAGGGCTCGCGCGCGCAGCCGCGACGGGCGGCGAGAGCTTCGAAGCGCTCGCGGCGCCGCTCCAGCGGGCTGCGGCCCCCGTCGCGCCGCCCGCGGGCGGCGAGGAGCGCGAGCGCCGCCAGCGCGATCGCCGCGGCCAGCGCGATGAGCGCCGCGCGCGACGCGCCGGCGGGAAGACGGAGGCGGCGCAGGCTCCGGAAGCCTTCCGCCCCGGCGCGGGCGATCTGGAGCTGCGATTCGGCGTCGTACTGGACGACCCAGCTGTTCCAGCGCATCCGCAGCGTATCGAGCCAGAGCAGCGGCCGCCGCAGCCGCCGCGACGCCGCGGTGGCGCCGAGCGCCGCCGCCGCCGGGGTGGCGTCGAGGCGGACCCACTCGCCGTCGATCCAGGCCTCGACCCAGGCGTGCGCGGAGGCCTGAGTCACGAGGTAGTAGGAGCCGGCGGCGACCCAGTCGCCGCCGAGGTAGCCGCTGACGAGGCGCGCCGGGACCCCGCAGACGCGCAGCATGGTCGCGAGCCCGGCGGCGAAGTACTCGCAGTAGCCCGTGCGGTTGACCAGCAGGAACGCCTCGAGCGGGTCGCCCGCCGGCGCCGGCACCTCGAGGGAGTAGGTGTAGCCGCGGGCGAAGTGCGCCAGGAGCCGGTCCGCGATGCGCCGCGGGTCGATCTCGCCGCCGGCGGCGCGCAGCGCCAGATCCCGGATCGGATCGGGGAGCGCGGCCGGCACGGCGAGGTCCAGGGCGCGCTCCTCGCGCGAGAGCCGCTCGGCGTAGCGGTCGCCGGGGACGGATGTGCCGGTGTAGCGGATGCGCCGTGCCAGCGGCAGGGGCAGGCGCAGCGCGCGGCCGGCGCCGAGGAGCTGGAGCCGCGCGCCCACCGTCGCGCGCAGGGGCGACTCGAGGAGGAAGAGCTGCCGGTCGCCGTGGGGCTCGACGAAGTACGTGACGCGGGTGCCGGCGGGCTGCGCCGGTCCCTGCGGCGGGGGCGTGGCCGGGCGCCAGAGCGGGGAGACGCTCCACCTGCGCCCGTCCGTGACCTCGAGGACGGCGCCGCGCCAGTACGGCGTCGTGGCCAGCGGTCCGTCCTCGATCTCGGCACGGAATGCGACCGCGCCGCTGAGTGCCACGCGCTCGACGTCCCCGAGGCGCAGCTGGTCCGAGACGCCGCTGGTCCCCGTCCGCGATCGCGCCCCGAGTCCCGCCCAGAAGGGGTTCACCGAGCGTGGCAGCACGACGAACAGCAGCGCCGCCAGCGGCAGGGACGCCGCGACGAGCCCGCCGCCGATCACGGCCAGGCGTCGGGCGAGGCGCCGGTCCAGCGCCGGGACCGCCTCGGCGAAGGGGAGCCAGAGCAGGAAGAGCACCCCGAGGACGATCGCGGCCACCAGCAGGAGGGCGAAGCCGATTTCCGGCTCCAGCGAGGCGCACCCCGCGACGAGCAGCAGCGATACGGCGAGGATCTGGAGGTGGTCCCGGCGCGCCTTCGCGCCGAGGAGCTTGACCGCCAGCAGCAGCGCCAGCGCCGCGAGCGACTGCTCCGCGAGCGTGTCGCGCCGCGGGGGCGCGAGGAAGGCGAGCGAGCCCGCCAGCCCGACGAGATTGAGGACGAAGACCGGTGCGCGGCGGCCGCCCCGGTGGTCCCAGAGCGCCCCGGCGATCCAGCCGAAGGCCGCCAGCATCCAGGCGCTGCGGTGCAGCGGCGAGAGGGCGACCGCGGCCGTGGCCGCCGCCGCGAGGGCGTACGCGAACGCCAGGCTGACGCTGCGCGGCCTCACGTCGGTCCCGGGAAGCGCGCGAGCGCGCCGAGGAGCGCGCGGCGGTGGGCCTGGCCGCTGCCGGGGGCGAAGGTCTGCCCGGGCAGCTCGAGGCCGGCGGCGCGTCCCCGCCGCAGCGCCGTGCGCACGAGCCAGGCGAGCTGGCCGAGGCGCGCCTCCGTGCCCGGTCCGGGGACCGCGTCGAAGGCGTACACGACCGGCGGCGCGCCCTCGGACTCGAACTCCTTCGTGAGCAGCCGGCGCAGGCGCAGCCAGCTCGTCCACTGCACGCGCGCGATGGCGTCGCCCGGGACGTAATCCCTCAGGCCGCGGTAGTCGCCCCCGAGGCCCGCCTTGCGGCGCGTCGCCAGCTCGCCCTCGCGCTCGGCGCGGTCGACGCTCTCCCAGGAGACCGGCAGCGGTTGCGGGTAGACGAGGCAGCCGCCGCGGGGCCGCACGACGCGGCCGCGGCGTATGAGACCGAAGGGGAACTCGGAGGAGATCTCCAGCGCCGGCCACGGCTGCACCCCGCGCGCGGGGAAGCTCACGGCCAGCGGCACGTCGGTCGCGCCGCCGCGCGGCACCTCGGCGGCCACCGCGGCGGGCGGCTTCCCCGCTTCCCCCACCGCCAGCAGGTAGGACGCTCGGCCCGGCCCGGCCGCGAGCAGGACGCGCACGGACGCCGGGCGGCCCGCCCACGCCTCGTCCGGCGGGAGCAGCCGGACGCTCGCCGCCGCCAGATTGCGGTGCCCGAGGATGCCGGAGAGCGCGAGCAGGGCCAGCAGCGAGGCCACGACGAAGTAGAGGAGGTTGTTGCCGGAGTTCACCGCAACGACGCCCGCCGCCAGGACGAGGGCGATCGCGAAACCCCCGGGCGCGGTGAGCCGGATGCGCAGGTCCCCGGCGGCGAGGGGGACGCCGGCGGGCTCAGCGGACGGGGGTGGCCCGGAGGAGGTCCCGGACGAGGGAGGCACGGTCCAGCCTTTCGAACTCGCCCCGGGGAAGGAGGCGGTGCGCGACCACCGCCTCGGCCACGCCCTGCACGTCCTCGGGGACGCAGTAGTCCCTGCCCGCGAGCAGCGCCGCAGCCTTCGCCGCGCGCACCCAGTGCTCGGCGCCGCGCGGGGAGATGCCGATGAGCAGGCGGTCCGAGACGCGGGAGGCGGCAGCGAGGTCGAGGACGTACTCCAGCAGCGGCGCGGCGACGGTCACCGCGGCCGCGCGTTCCTGGAGGGCGGCGAGGTCGTCGGCGCCGACGACCGCCTCGGCGCGGTCGACGCGCTCGCGCGTGTCCAGGTTTGCGAGGAGGACGCGTTCGGCGTCGCGCCCGGGGTAGCCCATGCGCAGCGTCATCATGAAGCGGTCGAGTTGCGACTCGGGCAGCGGGTAGGTGCCGTAGTGCTCGACCGGGTTCTGGGTCGCGATCACGAAGAAGGGCTGCGGCAGCTGGTGGGTGCGGCCCTCCACCGAGACCTGCCCCTCGGCCATCGCCTCGAGCAGCGCGCTCTGGGTCTTCGGCGTGGCGCGGTTGATCTCGTCGGCGAGGACGATCTGGTGGAAGACCGGCCCGGGCCGGAAGGCGAGGGCGCCCGTCCCCACGTCCAGCACCGACACGCCCAGGATGTCGGTCGGGAGCAGGTCCGCGGTGAACTGCACCCGCGCGAAGTCGAGCCCCAGCACCCGGGCCAGCGCCAGGGCGAGGGTGGTCTTGCCGACGCCGGGGAGGTCCTCGAGGAGCAGGTGGCCGCGCGCCAGCAGGCAGGCCACCGCCAGCCGCACGACGTCCTCCTTGCCACGCACGAGGGCGTTCACGGCGGCGAGGGCGGCGTCGATCCGACCGTCGGTCTTCACGGGCCCCCATGCTAGCACATCCCCTTGCAATTTCGCCGGGCCTTCGCTAACGTAACGCTTCGTTTTCTGCGCGGACGGCCTGCCTTCCGCGCGCGAGATGCGGCAACCCGGACAGGGGAGGAACAGGACATGGCGGTGAAGAAGGTCTGGATCGAGGAAGGCTGTACCGTGTGCGGCGTCTGCGCCGATCTGGCGCCCGAGGTCTTCCAGCTGGGCGACGACTCGAGCACGGTGATCGCGGGCGCGAACCTGGCCGCGAACTCCGACGCCATCATCGACGCGGCGCGCAACTGCCCCGTCGAGATCATCAAGTACGAGGAGTAGCACCGGTCCTTCCGGCGCGGGGCGGCCCGCTGCCGCCCCGTTTCGGTCCACGCCACCCGCCGCTGCCCCCGCGGGAAGCCCCTCCGTGCCACGCGCCTGCATCGTCGTTCTGCTGCTCTGCGGCCTCGTCGTGCGCCCACCGTCGGCCGTCGCCGGGCCGGCGGAGGCGGACCCGGCCGTCCGTCGGGGGCTGGCGGCGCGCGAGGAGCTGCGCCGGCGCGTCGATCCGGCGGCCGGGCCGCCCGCCGAGGAGACGTGGGTCGCGGTCTCGCCGGGAGGGCGTCCTGCGCTCGTGGTCAAGGGGCGCGTGAGCGGGCCGGACGGGCGGCCCACGCTGCGCGACGAGGCCATCGTCGACCTCGGGGCCGGGCGCGTCACCTCCTTCGTCTGGTTCCCCAACGCGAGCGCGCGCAAGGCCGGCGAGGCGATCATCTCGCTCGGCGAGGTCTCCTCGCGCGCCGACGCCCAGGTACGCCGGCTCCTCCCCGGCACGGAGCTGGCGCTCGAGGGCATCCAGCGCTACCGCGCCAGCGGCGAGGAGAGCATCTACTACGAGGCGAGCTTCACCGACCCCGGCGGCGACGTCCCCTTCCTGCAGCCCACGGTGCGGCTGTTGCTGGACGCGTCGACGGGCAACTTCTTCCGTTTCGACGCCGACCCCGACTGGTTCGCGCCGCCGAAGGCGCCCAAGGCGCGCCTGTCGCGCAAGGCCGCCGAGCGGGTTGCCGCGGCGGCGCTCGCGGCGCGCGACCTCTCGCCGGCGTTGGGGGCGGGCGCCGCGCCGGGAAAGACGGGAGCGGCGGAGCTGTTCATCGTGCGGCCCAACGACTGGCTGGCTTCGCCGGGGGAGGCCGCGGCGGCGCGCGCCCGCGTCGCCTGGGTCGTCCCCTTCTCGCTCAAGGGCGAACCGGGCCGCCTCGTGCACCGGCTGTTCGTGGACGCGGCGACCGGGAAACTGCTCGGCGGGCTGCCCGGGGCTCGTTGACAAGAGCAGGCGAGGCCGTACACTCCCGTCCCATGGATCAGAAGGGGCCGGTCCTCGTCACGGGCGCGGCCGGCTTCGGCGGCAGCCATCTCGTCGAGCACCTGCTCGAGCGCGGGCTCGCCGTGGTCGGGCTCGACCACCCGGAGGCGCGGCCCGAGAATCTCGAGGCCGTGCGCGGGCGGATCGACTACGTCGCCTGCGACCTCGCGGCCGGCGGCGCGGACGAGGTGCGCGGGGCCCTCGGCGGGCGGGAGTTCGCCGCGGTCTACCACCTCGCGGGCCTCGCGAGCGTGCGCCGCTCCTTCGGCGAGGTCCGGCGGACCCTCGAGGTGAACGCGTTCGCCTCGGTCAACCTCCTCGAGGCGCTCCTGCGGCAGGCGACGCCGCCGCGGGTGCTCCTCGTGGGCTCGGCGGAGGAGTACGGCGTCGCGCCCGCGGGCGCCGGCGCGCTCGCCGAGGACGCGCCGCTGGCGCCGGCGAACCCCTACGCCCTGAGCAAGGTCTGGCAGGAGGCGCTCGGGGGCTACTACGCGCGGACCCGGCGCTGGCCGATCCTCATGACGCGCACCTACAACCACACGGGGCCCCGCCAGGGGGCGGACTACGTGTGCGCCGACTTCGCGCGGCAGATCGCGCGCATCGAGCTGCGCCTCGCGGAGCCGGTCATCCGCGTGGGGAACCTCGGGGCCGCGCGCGACTTTCTCGACGTGCGGGACGTCGTGCGTGCCTACCGGCTCATCGTGGCCCGGGGGACCCCGGGCGCGGCGTACAACGTCTGCTCCGGCAGCGTGCGGACCATCGCGGATCTGCTGCAGATCCTGCTCGGGCAGGCGGTGCTCAGGATCAAGGTCGAGGTCGACGTGTCGCGCCACCGCCCGGTGGACGTCCCGGTCCTGCACGGCGACCCCGGGCGCCTCGCGCGCGAGACGGGCTGGGCCCCGGCCATCGGGATCGAGCGGAGCCTCGGCGACCTGCTCGAATACTGGCGTCGGCGCGTCGCGGCCGAGGCGGGCGCCGGGCAGCCGCGCGCGGCGGGCTCGCCGGCGTGAGCGGCGGCGCGGGCGCCGCGGCGCCGCGGATCGACCAGGCGCTCCCCGCGTTCGCCTACGGGGACGCGATCGGCAACGACGTCCTGGCCCTGCGCGGGCTGCTGCGGCGCGGCGGCGTGACCTCGGAGATCTTCGCCGCGACCGTGGACGAGCGGCTGGGCGGGGAGGCGCGGCGCTGGCGCGAGTACGCCGCCCACGACGACCCGCGGAACATCTGCATCCTGCACTTCTCGATCGGCGGCGCCATGGCGCGGGTCTTCGCGCGGCTGCGCGCGCGCAAGGTGCTCGTCTACCACAACGTGACCCCGCCGGGTTTCGCCCGCGGCGTGAGCCGGCGTCTCGAGCGCGAGTGCCGCGCCGGGCGCGAGCAGCTGCGCGAGCTGGCCGGGTGCACCGACCTGGCGCTCGCGGTCTCCGAGTACAACCGCAGGGAGCTCGAGGAGCTGGGGTTCGCCCGCACCGCCGTGCTGCCGATCCTCGTCGACTTCGCGGACCACGACCGCGCGCCGTGGGACGTCGAGCTCGCGCTGCGGTTCGGGCGCGGCGGCACGACCATCCTGCACGTGGGCCGCGTGGTGCCCAACAAGCGCATCGAGGACCTCGTGCGCTGCTTCCACCTCTACCGCCGGGCCGACGCGGCGGCGCGACTGCTGATCGTCGGCAACGACACCGGGGTGCGCGGGTACGCCGACGCGCTGCGGGAGTTCGTCGCCGCCCTCGGGACGCCCGAGGTGCACTTTCTCGGCCACCTCGACTTCGCGGGGCTGTGCACCTGCTACCGCCTCGCCGATCTCTACCTCTCGATGAGCGAGCACGAGGGCTTCTGCGTGCCGCTGCTGGAGGCGATGCACTTTCGCGTCCCGATCGTCGCGTTCGCGGCGGCGGCGGTCCCCGAGACCCTCGGGGCGGGGGGGGCGCTGCTGGGGGAGAAGCGCTTCGAGGAGGCGGCGGAGCTGATGCGGCTGGTGGCGACCGACGCCCGGCTGCGCGCCCGCCTGGTCGCCGGGGGAGCGGCCCGGCTCGAGGACTTCTCGCCGGCGCGGGTCGAGCGCGAGCTGTGGCCCCTGCTCGCGGGCGTCGCCCCGTAGCCCTCAGCGCTTGAGGACGTCCGCGACCGGCCGGACGGCGGCGCCGGCGGAGCGGAACTCGGCGGGCAGCTCCGCGAGCGAGCGCGCGGCCGCCTCTCGGGAATCGAAGGTGTCGACGCAGACGCGGAAGCAGGTCCGGCCCTTCACGTCCTTGGTGACCAGGTAGAACCGCCGGGACGCCAGCGTCTTCTGGGCGTCGGCGATGGTGTCGCGCTGGCAGGCCGTGAGCAGCAGAAGCGTGAACCCGGCGCGGTGCTCCGCCTCAAGGACGTCCTCCCAGATCGCGGCCGCCCCGTCGAGGTCGCCGGCGCGGAAGACGTCGAGCCCGCTGCGGTAGCGGTCGCCGGCCGCGGC
>DATDCY010000174.1 GCA_036524115.1 bacterium
CGCCGCAGACGCCCGGCGATCAGCTCGCGGTGCGCGTCCAGCGAGAAGCACGCCTCGCGCGCGACCGGCAACGCGGCGGCCCCCGGCGCCACGCGCAGCGAGTGCAGGAGCAGGAAGAAGGCGGCCATCCGGTCGAGGAGGGGCCCGTCGATCTCGCCCGCGGCGATCCGCCGCCCCTCGACGAACCCGTAGACCCCGATCCCCTCGGCCGCGAGCGCCCCGACGGGCTCGGGCACCTGGCGCACCCCCCGCGCCCAGAGGAAGGAGAGCGCGCCAAACTCCGCGGCGAGCCGGTCGACGGGGTCGCCCTCGCGCCGGCGGTAGCGCTTGGCGCAGTAGACGGCGCCGGCGCCCGTGCGCACCCGGAAGACCTCGGCGTTGGCCCCGCCGGGGATCGGCTCGGCCGAGAGCGGCACCTCGCCCCGCCAGGCGGCGAGGGCCGGCCGCAGCGCCTCGAGGATGTCGCTCACCGGGCGGCCCCGAAGAGGTGCGTGCGGATCTGCGCCCAGCTGGCGAAGGCGAGCACGCCGGCGGGCGGGGCGCCCGCGCGCGCCGGATCGTAGAGGATGCGCTCGACGCCGCGCGGGAAGTCCGGGCGCCCGAGCACCTCCACCAGGTCGTCCACGAAGTGCGTGCAGCCGGCGCGGCCGATCCGCCGGATCTTCTCGTCCTGGGTGCCGACGAAGGCGATGTCCGCCGCGGCGACGCCGAAGCGCGGCGTGAAGCCCTGCCGCCCGATCCAGGAGCGCGCCGCATCCCGCAGGGACACGCGCTCGCCGATCGCCGGGAACTCGGTCTTGTGGCTGATGATCGAGACGCGCGCCCCGGCCTCACGGCAGGCGAGCAGGAACCGATCGATGCCGGGCGCCGCCTCGGCCTCGTCCATGAGGCGCCCGTAGACGAGCCCCTGCAGCTCCGTCCAGCTGCGGTCGCCGTCGGGGAGCGCGCGGATCGCGTCGCGCACGGCGCGCTTGTTCACGGCGGTGCCGGGCGGGATGAGCCCGTCCGCGAGCGCCCGCCGGTGGAACACCCGGTCGTAGAGCGCCACGGTGTTGTCGAAGTCCAGGCCGATGTGCATCGCAATCCCGGGCGGCAGTCCGCGCGCCCGCGCGGCGCGTCCCGCCCGTCCCCTAGATGAAGTTGGCGTGCGCCGGCGGGTGGGTCAGGTCCCAGAGGTAGCGGTTGACCTTGTCCATGCGGCAGTTGACCCGGCAGCCCGCGATGTCGAGCTCGCTCTCGACCATGCGCAGCGAGGCCGCCCGCCGCTCGCCCTCCCAGATCTCGCGGAAGGTCTGCTCGTGGATGTTGCCGTAGAGGAAGCGCTCGTCCCCGATGTACTCCTTGCAGCCCCAGACGCGCCCCGCGGCGTCGATGTAGGAGTAGAACGGCAGGCCGAGGCAGCGCCCGTAGCCCCTCTCCTGCCTGTCCCAGAGGCGCATCGTCTCCTCGCGGAAGATCACCTGGAAGCTGTCGGTCGCCAGCGCGCGCACGCCCCCGGCGAGCCCGAGGAACTCCTCGTAGCGGATGTCCTTGTAGCGCGTCGTCTGGCTCGGCGCGAAGTGCGAGTAGGGCTTGACCACCAGGTAGTCCAGGCCGATGTCCCGCGCCCGCTCCGCGAGCGTGCCGACCTCGCCGGCGTTCTCGGGCAGCAGCAGCAGCTGGATGCCCAGCGTGCAGGCGTAGCCGTTCTCGCGGCGGATGCGCACCGCGGCGGCGAGGTTCCCGAGGACGGTCTCGAAGTCCTCCGCGCGCGTGCGGTGGATCGTGGCGTACGTCGCCGCAGTCCCCGCGTTGCAGCTGACCTTGATCCAGGACGTGCTCCCGAGGATCTCGCGCGCCAGCGCCTCGCGCAGGAGCACGCCGTTGGTCGTGAAGGCGACGTCGATCCCGGAGGCCTTCGTGTGCCGCACGATCTCGCCGATGCGCTTGTGCAGGAGCGGCTCGCCCTCGCCCGCGAACATGATGCTCTTGAGCCCGAGCGCGCCCAGCTCCGCGATGCGCTCCTTGAGCAGGTCCGCCTCCAGGAACTTGGCGCCGTAGCCGAGGTAGTCGACCGCGCAGAAGAGGCAGCGGTGGTTGCAGGCCCCCGAGGGGCTGACCTCCATGTAGATCGGGTAGACCGTCCTGCCCGCGAGAAAATCGGCGACCCGGGCGGCGTGGTAGATCAGCTTGTGGCTGTCAATCCGGTACTCGTCGGCCATGCACCCGCTCCATGTACAGGTCGTGGAAGCCATGGCAGATCGTCTGGTGGAGGCACTCGACGAGGCCGTAGGAGTGCGAGGGAACGTGGAAGTTCAGATCGCCGAGGGCGCGCAGCGGGTTGTCGGCGTCGAAGCCCGAAAGCGTGACGACCGCGCAGCCGCCCCGGCGCGCCGCCGCGGCGGCCGCGAGGATGTTGCGCGAGCGCCCGCCGCTGGAGATCGCCACCAGCACGTCCCCCGGGGAGGCGACCAGCGCCAGGGGCCGCGCGAAGACCTCCTCGTACCCGAAGTCGTTGGCCAGACAGGTCAGCAGCGACCCGTCGTTGAAGGCGCGGCTGCGTACGCCGGCGTTGAAGAAGTCGACCGCCCCGTGGCTGGCGATGGCCGCGCTGCCGCCGTTGCCGACGAAGTGCACCGTCGCGCACGCCGTGCCGGCCGCCACCAGCAGGTCGACGGCACGCGCGAACCCCGGGTCGAGGCCGAGGTCCCGCCCCTCGCCGTCGGTGCAGGCCGTGGCGGCGCCGATCCGGGCGAGCGTGCCGAGGTACCGCGAGAACTCCGTGCCCACCGTCACCTCCCCTACCGCAGCAGCGCCGCGGCGAACTCGAGCAGCTCCGTGCGCTCGACCGGCCGGCGGTTGCCGACGATCTTGACCGCGAGCGCGCCCGCGAGGTTGCCGATGAAACCCACCAGATCCAGCGGGATGTCGCGCACCACGCACGGCGCGGTGAAGGCGAAGAAGGCGTCGCCGGCGCCCACGGTATCGACGACCTTGGCCGAGAAGATGGGCGTGCGCACGGTCTCGCCGCCGCGCGTGACGCCGATCGACCCGCGCTTGCCGAGCGTGCTGATGAGCAGGTCGCAGCCGAGGCGCGCCGACATCCGCCGCACCACATCCTCGATCGGCGACTCCTTGTCCTGCGCCGCCCAGCGGATCTCCATCTCGTCGAGGCAGATGAAGTTCGAACGCTGGTACTTCGTGATCATGTTGTACCCGACGTTCCCGCCGTTGCTCTGCGTGTTCACCGCGAGGTGGCGCGCCGAGCGCTCGATCGCCCGGATCAGGCCGGCCGTGAGGAAGCCGTGGCCGTAGTCGGAGACGAGCGCGAGGTCGAAACCGGGGAGCAGGGACGTCAGGTGCCCCTCGATCTCCTGCTCGAGCTCCGCCGGGATGAAGTGCGTGTTGAGGTAGTTCACCTCGAAGAGCTTCTGGTTGAGGTACTGGTCCAGGTAGCGCTTCTTGATCACCGTCGGGCCGTCCGGGCGGTGGAAGAACGTCGGCTTGACGTTCGGCCGCAGGTGCGCGCGGATGAACTCCTCGCGCGAGTCCTCCGCGCCGAGGACCGCGACGAGGCTCACCTCCTTGCAGAGGCCGGCGAGGTGGTTGGCGATCGCGAGCGAGCCGCCCGCGAAGACCTCGTGCGAGCGGTAGTGCTGCACGACCAGCGGCGACTTGCCGGACTTCCCCAGCGGGAGGCAGTAGTGGTACTCGTCGACGATCGCATCCCCGATGAGCACCACCCGCGTGTCGCGCACGCTGTCGAGCCAGCGGCGCAGGTCCTCGAAGCTGTAGCGGTGCGCGAACTCGCGCAGGAACAGCCGCGTCTCCTCGGGGTAGACGTCGAGGAAGGAGTGCAGCAGCGCCGCCGAGGAGGTGAGCAGACCGATCGTCTCGTAGATGCTCGTCGAGCCGAGGTCCGCGCCCTCCTGCCCGTCGAAGAGGAACTGGTGCACCTGCCGCTCCGCGCCGCTGGCGGCCTGCGGCCGCGCGAGCACGTCGGGCTTGAGCAGGCGGACGGTCTCGAAGGGCGTCGCCTCCGCGATGATCGTGACGAAGTCCACCTGCGCCAGGGACGCGGCGCTCTCGGCGCGCAGCGCCTCGGGGAAGATCGGGCGGGCCGGCCCCTCGTCGAGCGCGCGGTCGCCCGCGACGGTCACGACGAGCACGTCCCCCTGGCGCCGCGCCTCGTCGAGGTGGCGGATGACCCCCGGGTGCACCAGGTCGAAGACCCCGTGGCTGAGCACGATCCGCCTTCCGGCCGCGCGCAGGGCCGCGCAGCGCTCGGCCGCCGCCGCCAGCGTCAGGATCTCCGCCATCGCCCCCCCTTCTTCAGTCCACCGCGAAGTAGCGCTTGAGCAGCGCCGTCGAGGAGGAGACGAGCTCATGGGTGAAACGCATCTCCCCGCCGACCTGCTCTAGTACCGCGATCTCGCGCTTTAGTTTCTCGGAGCGCGCCTCCGGCGCCTCGAACTCCTGGCCCTTGACGAAGTAGGTCGGCCGCAGCAGCCGGATGGTCTCCTCCGCGGTCGGCCAGGCGTTGACCGCGGCGTAGTCGACGCACTCGAGCGCGGCCACCGACTCGGCGCGCAGCTGCTCGGGGAACGCCGGCCGCCCCGGCCCCTTGTCCACGAAGCGGTCGGGGCTCACGGTGACCACGAGGGCGTCCGCCAGCCGGCGGGCCGCCTGGAGATGCTTGATGTGGCCGGGATGCACGAGGTCGAAACAGCCGTGGCAGTGCGCCACGCGCAACCCCTGCCCCTTGAGCGCCGCCACCCGCTCCGCGAGCTCCCCGAGCGTGAGCACCTTCCCCTCCCGCATCAGGCGGCTCCGTCCGCGGCCGTCAGCGCGCGCCAGAGCGCGGGGACGGTCTCCTCGTGCCGGCCGCGCAGGTAGCGGCTCCTGCCGCCGCCGGCCAGCGTGCGGGCGAGCAGCGTCTTCCAGGGGCGGAAGTAGTACGACGGCGAGGAGCGCGACGGCTCCGCGGCCAAATCGCCGCGCAGCTCCTGGATGTCGGCGACGAGCACGTCGAAGCCCTCGACCCGGCGCCCTTCGCGGGCGGCGACGTTGCGCGCCATGGCGAGGGCCTTGAGGAAGACCTCCGGCGCCATGACGGCGCTGCCGAAGGCGAGGAGCATCCCCCCGTCGAGCCGCTCGACCTCCGCGGCGAAGCGCAGGAAGTCCCGGTAGGAGGCGGCGCCCGCCGCGGCCGCGTCGAAGTTCGGGTGCTCGTGGACGATGTCGTAGCCGATGCCGATGTGCACGGTGGCCGGCACCCCGAGGCGCCGGCAGGCGGCGAGGAGGCTCACGTCCTTGTGCGGGTAGGCGCCGCCGAGGATCGCCTCGCCAACCGCCTCGCCGAGGCCGAGTTCTCCGGCGGCGTGGGCGGCGTTGACGATGTCGTTGATGCGCCCCGTCTCCTCCCAGAGGCCGAACTCGCCGGTCGCGATGTAGCGCGCCACGCTCTCGGTCGTGGCGCCGATCAGCGCCAGCTCGAAGTCGTGGATCACGCAGGCGCCGTTCATCGCCACGAGCGTCACCAGGCCGCGCTCGAGCAGGTCGATCAGGTGCCGCTGGACCCCCGCGCGCAGGACGTGGGCGCCCATCATCAGGATCACGGGGCGCCCGGCCCGACGCACGGCGTGGATGCGGGCCGCGACCTCGCGCACCTCCGCCGGCACCGACCCCGACGCCTCCAGCGACCGCAGCGCCGCGAGGTCGAGATCGTGGGCGCGCTCCGCGAGCGGGCGCAGGCGCAGGCGGCTGCGGTCGAAGCGGGCCGCCGCCCCCGAGCCGCGCCCCGCGGACGCGGCTGCTTCCCTCTCTGCGCTCATATCTGTATAATTTATCAGATTTTTGCCTGGAGGGCGCATGATCAGCGGAAACCGCCTCGTCATCGTGATGCCGGCCTACAACGCCGAGAAGACCCTGCGGCAGACCTTCGACGAGCTGCCCCACGAGTACGTCGACGAGACCATCCTCGTCGACGACGCCTCGCGGGACGCCACGGCGGCGGTCGCGCGCGAGCTGGGAATCAGGACGATCATCCACCCCGAGAACCGCGGCTACGGGGGCAACCAGAAGACCTGCTACGCGGCCGCGCTCGCCGCCGGCGCCGACATCGTCGTGATGCTCCACCCGGACTACCAGTACTCGCCGCGCCTGGTCACGGCGATGGCATCGATGGTCGCCTCCGGGCACTACGACATCGTGCTGGGCTCGCGCATCCTCGGCGGCGAGACGCTGCGCGGGGGCATGCCGCGCTACAAGTACGTCGCCAACCGCTTCCTGACGCTTGCCGAGAACCTCGCGCTCGGCGTCAAGCTCTCCGAGTACCACTCGGGCTTCCGCGCGTACCGCCGCGCGGTCCTCGAGACGCTGCCGCTGGGCGAGAACTCCGACGACTTCGTCTTCGACAACGAGCTGCTGGTGCAGGCCGTCGCCTTCGGCTTCCGGATCGGCGAGGTGAGCTGCCCGACGAAGTACTTCCCGGACGCCTCCTCGATCAACTTCCGCCGCAGCGTGCGCTACGGCCTCGGGGTGCTCGGGTGCGCGGGCAAGTTCGTGCTCCGCCGCGCCGGGCTCGGGCACGCGCGGATCTTCTCGCCGGAGGGCCGCAAGCTGAAGGGGGAAGCGGCGAGCTGAGCCGGGACCCGGGCCGGCTTGTTCGGCTTCGGGGTCCTGTCGCTGCGCACCCCCACCGTACTCCCTTCGGTCCGTCCGGCGGGGGTCCCCCGCTCCGCGCCACCCCTTCGCCAGCCGATTCCGGTCGTGGCGTCGGGCTCCGATCGCCGGGAGGAGTTAGCCGAGGGCCAGCAGCGTCAAGCCGGCCAGGACCGCGGTGACGAAGCCCGTCGCGACGTAGAGCGCAAGCACCGGCCGCTGGAAGATCCCCGTGAGGACGGCGAAGGCCGGGATGCTCGCGACCGGCCCGGAGACGAGCAGCGCCATCGCCGCACCGGCGTTCATGCCCTGCGTCATCAGGCCGCGGATCACCGGCACCGCCGCCACCTGCGGCAGCGGCACCGGGATCCCGGCGAGCGTCGCGACGAGCACGGAACCGACCCCCTGCGCACCCGCGAGGGCGCGCATCCAGGCGATCGGCACGAAGGCGACGATCGCCGCCTCGAGGAGGATCGCCGGCACGAAGAAGCGGCCGATGATCCACGCCATGTCCTTGACCATCAGGCCGAAGTACCAGAGGCGCCGCTCCGGGACCTGGAGCCCCCGGCGCGGGTCGTCGGGGGCGGCGCCCTCCATGCACTTCTCCCGGATGTCGGGGCGCTCGGCCGAGAGGAGGCCCTCGCCCCGGATCCAGCCGGCCCGCTGCATCCAGACGACGAGGTAGCCGCCCGCGAGACCCGCCGCGACCGCGCTCGCGAGCTTTCCGAAGGCCAGCGCCGGACCGAGCCCGCGGAGGGTGAGCAGGAAGGCGTCCGGGCTCATCAGGGGCGAGGTGATCAGCAGCGCGAAGACCGGGGCGAGGGGGACTCCGCCGTAGATCAGCGAGACGATCAACGGGATGACCCCGCAGGAGCAGAGCGGCGAGACCAGCGCGACGCCGACGGCAAAGAGGATGGCGCCGTGCGTGCGCCCGGCCAGCCGCTTGCGGATCCTCTTGTCGAGCTTGAACGTCTTGATGGCCGCGGCGAGGAGCACGCCGAGAACGAAGATCCACCACATTCGCGCCGTCTCGTCGCGAACGATCCACCAGAAGGTGCCCCAGTCGAGGTTCATGGTCCTGGCATTGTATCCGACGCGTCAGGCGCCGGGTCCACGCCGGCCCGCGCCCGGCTCACGCGGGGACCTCCGGCTGCCAGACGATGCGGTCGACACCCGCCGGCGGCGGCGCATCGCTGCGGTGTTCGAGGAACTGGGCGCAGCCGCCGAGCGTCAGTTCGCGCCGTCCCCGCGCCGCGCCCTCGTCCTCGCACGTCAGGCGCAGCAGGCGGCCGCGGCAGGGTCGGGCGCAGCCCTCGCGGTCCCAGGCGCGCCCGTCGAAGACCCAGGGACAGTTGCGGCTGGCCGTGACGAGAAGCCAGGGGCGGTAGAGGGAAAGGCGCACGCCCGCGGGCAGCGGCGGGACCGCGACGCCCTGGACCAGGTCGTCCACCTCGAAGCGGCGCACCCCGTAGACCGAGCGCAGGTGCTCGACGAGCGCCGCGGATTCGAGCGCGGACGCGCGCAGCGCCGACGCGGCCCCGGCGGGGACCTCGCCGAAGGACTGGAAGCCGGGCCCCCGCCGCTGGCGCGCGAGGAGGCGGCCGGCGCGCACCGGGGACGTGGCCACCCGCGATGCGGACGGCTACCTCTGCTTCGTGGGCCGCGCCGACGATGTCTTCAAGAGCTCCGACTACCGCATCAGCCCCTTC
>DATDCY010000175.1 GCA_036524115.1 bacterium
CGGGGGGATCTGCTGTTCTCCAACGGGTTCGGGGGATTCACGCCCGACGGCCGCGAGTACGTCATCACGACCCAGCCCGGGCTGGTCACGCCGGCGCCGTGGGTGAACGTGATCGCCAACCCGCACTTCGGGACCGTCGTCTCGGAGAGCGGGTCCGCCTGCACCTGGAGCGTGAACGCCCACGAGTACCGGCTCACCCCCTGGCACAACGACCCTGTCGGAGATCCCGGCGGGGAGGCGTTCTACCTCCGCGACGAGGAGAGCGGCCATTTCTGGTCCCCCACGCCGCTGCCGACCCGCGGGGCGACGCCGTACGTCAGTCGCCACGGCTTCGGGTACAGCGTCTTCGAGCACATGGAAGACGGCATCAGGTCGGAGCTGTGGGTGTACGTGGCCACGGACGCGCCCGTCAAGTTCTCGGTCCTGAAGGTGACGAACGCCTCGGGCCGACCCCGCAGGCTCTCGGCCACCGCGTACGTGGAGTGGGTGCTGGGAGACCTGCGCCCGAAGACGGCGATGCACGTGGGCACCGAGATCGACCCCAGGACGGGCGCGCTCTTCGCGCGGAACCCTTTCAACGCGGAGTTCGGGAACCGGACCGCGTTCCTCGATGTCGACGAGGGGACGCGCACCCTGACCGGCGACCGGACGGAGTTCGTCGGCCGCAACGGCACGCTGCAGCGGCCGGCCGCGATGGCCCGCACGCGGCTCTCGGGCAGGGTGGGATCCGCGCTGGACCCCTGCGCCGCCATCCACGTCCCCTTCGATCTGGCCGACGGGCAGGAGCACGAGATCGTGTTCAGGCTGGGCGCCGGGCGGGACGCCCACGACGCCGGTCAGCTGGTGAGCCGTTTTCGGGGAAGCGCAGCCGCGCGCGGGGCGCTCGAGAAGGTCTGGCAGCACTGGAACCACACCCTCGGCGCCGTGCAGGTGGAAACGCCGGACCCGGCCGTCAACGTGCTGGCGAACGGCTGGCTCGTCTACCAGACGCTGGCCAGCCGCCTCTGGGCCCGGTCCGGGTACTACCAGGCCGGCGGCGCCTTCGGCTTCCGCGACCAGCTGCAGGACGCGATGGCGCTCGTCCACGCGGCGCCGGGGCTGGTGCGCGAGCACCTCCTGCTCTGCGCGGCCCACCAGTTCAGGGAGGGCGACGTTCAGCACTGGTGGCACCCCCCTTCGGGCCGCGGCGTGCGCACGCACTGCTCGGACGACCTGCTCTGGCTGCCCCTGGCGGTGTGCCGCTACGTGCTGACCACCGGGGACGCCGGCGTGCTGGGCGAGACGGTCCGCTTCATCGAGGGCCGCCCCGTGAACAGGGAGGAGGACTCCTACTTCGACCTTCCCTACCCCTCCGAGGAGACCGCGAGCCTGTACGACCACTGCGTGCGCGCCATTGTGCGGGGCCTCGGCCGGGGCGAGCACGGTCTGCCGCTCATCGGCTCGGGCGACTGGAACGACGGGATGAACCGGGTCGGGGAGCAGGGCAGGGGCGAGAGCGTCTGGCTGGGGTTCTTCCTGTGCCGGGTGCTCGCCGAGTTCGCCGAGGTCGCGCGCCTGCGCGGCGACGCGTCCTTCGCGGAACGCTGCCGGGAGGAGGCCGCCGGACTGCGCGCGAGCATCGAGGAGCACGGCTGGGACGGCGACTGGTATCTGCGCGCGTTCTTCGACGACGGCACGCCGCTCGGGTCGGCGCGCAGCCCCGAGTGCCGGATCGACTCCGTGGCGCAGAGCTGGTCGGTCCTCTCCGGCGCCGGGGACGCCGCGCGGTCAAAGGCGGCGATGGAGGCGGTGGACCGGCTGCTCGTCCGGCGCGACCGGGGCCTGATCCAGCTCCTGGACCCGCCGTTCGACACGTCGCCGCTGGATCCCGGCTACATCAAGGGCTACGTCCCGGGGGTCAGGGAGAACGGCGGCCAGTACACGCACGCCGCGATCTGGACGGTGATGGCGTTTGCGGCCCTGGGCGACCGCGTCCGCGCGTGGGAGCTGCTGGCGCTGATCAACCCGGTGAACCACGCGCGGTCTCCTGGGGAGGTCGCGACCTACAAGGTGGAACCGTACGTCGTGGCCGCCGACGTCTACGCGGTCGACCCGCACGCCGGGCGCGGCGGGTGGACCTGGTACACGGGCTCGGCCGGCTGGATGTACCGGCTGGTCCTCGAGTCACTCCTCGGGGTGAGGCGCGAGGGGGAGACCCTGCGCTTCGCTCCGTGCCTGCCGGAGGGATGGGACTCGTACAAGGTGCACTACCGCTACCGGGAAACCGTCTATCACGTCACCGTGCTCCAGCCGGGCGATGGCGGCGCGGGCGGCGCGGGCGGCGTGACCGTGGACGGCGTGGCGCAACCCGATGCCGCGATCCCCCTCGTCGACGACCGCCGGGAGCACGCGGTCGAGGTGAGGGTCCCGGCGGCCGGCGCCGACACACGGTCCCCGCGGGGTTGACCGCCGGCGCCGCCGCTGAAGACGATGAGGCCGTCGGTTACGGCTCGTAGTACGTGACATCCAGCTGCGGACGCAGCGTCGCCCCCGCGTTGCCGCTGGAGAACCGCAGGTAGTCCGCAACGAAGTCGTTGTTGGAGCCGGTTGCGAAGCGCAGACGGAATTGCGTCGTCCCGGCGCGGTTGATGGTTGCCCTGCCAGCGGCGCTCAGGTCGGCGCTGTACCAGGCGCCGACAGGGACGGCGCCAAAGGCGGCAATCGCCGACCTGGTGGCGGCTGCCTGAAAGTCGCCGACCTCCAGATTCGCGGTCGGACCGAAATACGGCCTGCGGATGTCGACCAGCAGGCGGCCGTGCGTGCTGAAGGGATCTACTCCGACCAGCCCCTGCCGATTCATCCTCAACGTGGCTGCGGTGATGACCGCTCCGTCCGGCAGGCCTGAGGTGTCGAAATGCAGAATGGCACGGTACTGCTTGTTCGCCGCGTTGTCGCCGAGCAGGAGGGTGACGGCAGTCGCGTTCTTCGAGCCGCCCCTGCCGCTGTTCGCGGCGGACTCAAGCACCCAGCCGTCCGCGGCAGCATTCGACGTGAAGCGGCTCCTCTTGTTCAACGGCGGGATCACCACCTGGTTCATTGCCAGGGTAACGGCAGTCTGGGCCAACGCTCTGCCTTCGAGCGACGCACCGGTTCGCAGATGGATGGCCTTCGCGGCCAGGAGGGTCCCTTCGACGTGTGCGGTCGTGCCGATCTCGACGCCCACGCCGCCGCCGACCTGCCAGAAGATGTTCTTGGCCTGCGCCCCCCCGCTCAACAGGACGTCCGCACCCGAGCCCAGCGTGAGGTTCCCGGCGATCTGGAAGATCCAGACGTCATCTCTGGCGCCTGCGAGGGTCACGGACGTCGTGATCAGGACGCCGGTGCTCCACTTGTAGAGGCCGGGAGCAAGAGTTCTGCCGCTGAGATTTCCGGCGTACAGGTTGGTGAAATCGGGGAGCGTCCGCCCGGCGGCGTCCCTGTACGCGGCTTCCATGTTGTGAACGGCCGTGGTCAGCATTGCGGGGGTGGGACTGGCGTAGTCGGCTGCGAAGACCCTCCCGGTGACTTGCGGCGAGGTCGAAAACCTGTTCGAGCCGTCAAGAACCAGGGAGAATCCGGTGATGGCGGTCGCAGCGATGGGGCTCACGCCGAGATTGCCGGTTATGGCCGACGCCGGGACATTGGTGATTCCGGTCTTTGACAGGATCGCGAAGGGAGCGGCTGCCCCGAGGTTCACCGGCGCCGGGCCTGCCGCCCGCGCCACCTGCGCGGTGCCCAGGGTGAACGCGACGACCGACGCCGTCATCGCCCACAGGCGGACTGCTTTGCCGAACAGCTTACGTGCTGGCCTTCTCATGGTACATCCTCCTCCACAATTCAACGGCACGAGCACTTTTGGTGCCTCGGGCGTCGGATCGGAAACTCGATGGAGCGCTGCGGCGTGGCGCAACGCGGCGGGAACAATGAGGCCGCCCGGTGTTCCTGGGCGGCCTGCCGCCTGCTCAGCTAGTTCTTGTCGTGCCCCTTCTTCTGGCCCTGGCCGCGGTCGTCGCCCTGGCCCTGGCCACCGCCCTGGCCCTGGTTGCCGCCCTTGCCCTTGAACTTGACCTCTTTCGGGTAGCGGTCCCGCGGCAGCTCGGCCCAGGGCCCGCTCCGTGTGCGCGAGTAGGACCAGCTGTTGTTCTGGTAGTAGTAGTAATAGCCGCCGTGGTGGTAGTAGGGGTCGGCGTCCAGCACCACGATCGACGGCAGCGCCGGCACCACGGCGACGCCGTAGCCCCCGCCCGCGGGTCCCACCATGCACCCCGCGAGCAGCAGGGTCGCGACCACCTCGACGAGCAGCGTTCTCCTCATCGGCTTCCCCTCCGCGCGAGACAGCCCGCTACTTCACGATCAGGCTGTTCTTGACCGACTTGACGCCCTTGACCCCGCGGGCAACCTCCCCCGCCCGGGTGACCCGCTCGGCCGAATCGACGAAGCCGCTCAGCTGGACCTCCCCCTTGAACGTCTCGACGTTGATCTGGAAGACCTTGAGCGTGGGCTCGCCGAGGATGGCGGCCTTGACCATGGTCGTGATGGTCGAATCGTCGATGTATTCCCCGGTGCTCTCCTGTGTCCGCGTGGCCGCGCACCCCACGAAGCCGATGCCCAGCGCGATCAGGACCAGAATGCTCACCAGCCCCTGTCTCTTGTTCATGATGCAATCTCCCTTCCGCGTGATCGGACCGGGGCCGAGGGCAGTCCTCCCCCGGCCGCACCTACCCTCTGCGTCCCCCGATGAAGTTGAGCAGCACCACGATCACGGCGATCACCAGCAGGATGTGAATGAAGCCGCCCATCGTGTAACTGCTCACCAGCCCCAACAGCCACAGGACAATCAGGATCACCGCGATCGTCCACAACATGACGTCCTCCCTTCGTTGAGTCGGAGGGTTCGGAAAGCGTCCCGCCCTATCCCTTGAGCTTCGCCGCCGCTGCGCCCACGCCGGCCTTGAGGGCTTCCCAGGTGGTCTCGACCTTCTTCCGAGCGGAGTCCCACGTTCCTTCTCCCGCCGCGGCCAACTCCGAGAGCCTGGAGCCCGCCTCGTGCACCTTGCGGTCGAGTTCCTCGAGGTGCTTGTTGATCTCGATCTGCGCGTCCGCCTTGGCTCCCGCCGCCCTCGCCCTGAGCTTGGCGATGTCGGCCTTCCACTCGTCCAGCTGCGCCTGACGCTTCTGCCGATACAGTTCCTTCTCGTTCATCGTCCGTCCTCCCGTCATGTTCCCGCCCGCCGCGGCCGGCGTCACTTCCCCGCTCCGCGTCCGCCGCCCCTCGGCGACTGCTTTTCCTGATCGCCCTTTCGCTGGTCCTCAGGCACGCCCCCCGGCTCCGGGGCCCCAATCGCCCCTCCCTGGGGCTCGGGAACTCTCTTGAACTGGTGCTTGCCGGCCGGCAGCGGCGGCCCGGGGCCCTTCGCGGCAGGCGGTGCCGGTTTCTTGAAG